>DASTOO010000321.1:0-5567 GCA_035762505.1 Candidatus Krumholzibacteriia bacterium | reverse complement strand
GTGGCAGCAAGACCGCGACCGGGTGCCGTTGCCCGGGAAGGTGGCAGGCGGCGTTCTCAACAGCCATGATCTTTCCCGTGTGGTCTGGGTCCGGCGCGAGTTCACCGCCGGCCGCTACGTGCTCTGGTGCGGGATGCCGATACTTCAGACCGCCGAGAAGGCCGATTCGGCCGCCGCGCACGCGACGCACGACCAGGCGGGAATGGTGAAAGAGTTCGTCGTCGACTAGTGGGTGCGAAGTGTGAGCGCCGCCGGTGAGCCGGCTTGAATGGGGGCGGTAATTCGAGTAGACTATCTCCCGAACCGAACCCCGCCTGGACGCCCCCCTGGCCTCGTTCTTCTCCGGAGGTGTTTCCATGGCCACCAAGCCCATTCCCGATGGTTACCACACCGTAACCCCGTACCTGATCGTCAAAGGCGCGTCCCGCGCGCTCGAGTTCTACAAGAAGGCGTTCGGCGCGGAGCAGTTGCTCCGCATGGACGGACCCGGCGGAAGCGTGATGCACGCCGAGGTTAAGATCGGTGATTCGCGCGTCATGCTGGCCGACGAGTTTCCCGAAATGGGTTACGTCGCCCCGCAATCGGCCGCCGGAAATTCGCTCAGCCTCCATCTGTACGTCGAGGACGTCGACGCGCGGTTCAAGCGCGCGATCGATGCCGGCGGAAAGGTGAAGCGCGACGTGCGCGATGAGTTCTACGGCGACCGCACGGGCACGCTGGCGGATCCGTTCGGACACGTGTGGACGCTGTCGAGCCACAAAGAGGACGTCCCGGAAGCCGAATTGCGGCGCCGGATGGAGGAAATGTCCAAGAAAAGCGGAACTTAGCCCGTTCTTGCGGGGCATTGACGAAGAGACGAGTCAGTCCTATGGTCGTCCGCGACGGAGGACCGCTCATGGGCTTCGACAACGTTCTCTCGGCCATCGGCAACACGTCGCTCGTGCAACTGCTTCACGTCGTCCCGCGCGGGTGCGCGAGGATCCTGGCGAAGCTCGAGTGGGAGAACCCCACCGGCAGCATGAAGGACCGCGTGGCCCAGGCTATGATCGCGCGCGCCGAGGGGGACGGGCGCTTGAAGCGCGGGTACTCCGTCGTCGAGTACACGGGCGGCAGCACCGGCATTTCGCTCGCGCTGATCTGCGTCGCGAAGGGGTACCGCCTCCACATCGTCACCTCGGACGCCTTCAGCCCCGACAAGCTCGCGCAGATGGCGGCCTTCGGCGCGGAGCTCACCCTGGTGCCGAGCGAGGGGGGCCTCACCACGAAGAAGCTCATCGTCGACATGATCGAGACCGCGCGGGAGATCGCCCGCCGCCCGAACACCTTCTGGACCGATCAGCTCGCGAACCAGGACAGCATCACCGGCTACTATCCGCTCGGCGAGGAAATCTGGAGACAGACCGATGGCAGGGTCGACGCGTTCGTTCACTCGGTGGGTACGGCGGCGTCTCTGCGCGGCACGGCCACCGTGCTCCGCCGCCACCACCCGAAGGTGAGGATCGTCGCCGTCGAGCCGGGCGAATCCGCCGTGCTCTCCGGCGGTCAGCCCGGTCCGCACAAGATCGAAGGCGTCGGGATCGGCTACACGCCGCCCTTGTGGGATGCGGGCATCGTGGACGAGGTGATCACCATCAGCACGGCCGATGCCAAGGCGATGACGCGACGGCTCGCGCGCGAGGAGGGGCTCTTCGCGGGGACGTCATCCGGCGCGAATGTGCTCGCCGCGATCCGCGTGGGTGAGCGGCTGGGCCCGGAGGCGACCGTCGTGACTCTCATGTGCGACTCGGGCCTCCGGTACATGAGCACGGACGTGTTCAAACGGTGAGCGGGACCACGGCGTGATATAATACCGCCGCCACGAATCGTGCCACGAATCACACCCAGCCGCGAGGTGATCCCATGGCGAAAGTCCTTCTCGTTCTGTACGACGACCCCGTCACCGGCTATCCCAAGTCTTACGCGATCGACAGTATTCCCAAGCTCGATCACTACCCCGGCGGGCAGACGCACCCCACGCCGAAGTCGATCGACTTCCAGCCCGGCCAGCTCCTCGGCTCCGTCTCCGGCGAGCTGGGGCTGCGCAAGTTCCTCGAATCAAACAAGCACACGCTGGTCGTCACGTCGGACAAGGACGGTGCGAACTCGGTGTTCGACCGCGAGCTGCCCGACGCGGAGATCGTGATCTCGCAGCCGTTCTGGCCCGCGTATCTCACCGCCGAGCGCATCGCGGAAGCGAAGAAGCTCAAGCTCGCGATCACGGCCGGCATCGGGTCGGACCACGTCGACCTGCAGGCGGCCATGGACGGCGGTCTCACCGTGGCCGAGGTCACCTACTGCAACAGCATCAGTGTCGCCGAGCACGTCGTGATGATGATCCTCTCACTCGTGCGCAACTACATCCCGTCGTACCAGTGGGTCGTCAAGGGCGGCTGGAACATCGCGGACTGCGTCGCGCGTTCCTATGACGTGGAGGGCATGACGGTCGGCACGGTGGGCGCGGGCCGCATCGGCCTCGCCGTCCTGCGGCGGCTCAAGCCCTTCGACGTGAAGCTGCACTACACCGACCGCCACCGTCTCTCGGCCGACGTCGAGAAGGAGCTGGGTCTCACCTTCCATCCCGACGCGGAGTCGCTGGTCAGGGTGTGCGACGTGGTGACGATCAACACGCCGCTGCACCCGGAAACAGAGCACCTGTTCAACGACGCGATGATCGGAAAGATGAAGCGCGGTGCGTACCTCGTGAACACGGCGCGCGGCAAGATCTGCGACCGGGACGCGGTGGCCCGGGCACTCCGCGACGGCCAGCTCGCCGGTTACGCGGGCGACGTCTGGTTTCCGCAGCCCGCCCCGAAGGACCACCCGTGGCGCTCGATGCCGAACCACGGCATGACGCCGCACGTATCGGGCACGAGTCTCTCGGCGCAGGCGCGCTATGCCGCCGGCGTGCGCGAGATCCTCGAGTGCTGGTTCGAGAAGCGGCCGATTCGCGACGAGTACCTGATCGTGGCCGACGGGAAGCTCGCCGGCGCGGGCGCGCACTCGTACAGCGCCGGCAACGCCACGAGCGGCTCGGAAGAAGCGGCCAGGTTCAAGAAATAGCGTGCAAGTCCATCTGGTCGACGGCACCTACGAGCTGTTCCGCCACTACTACGCGCTTCCGTCGCGCCTCGACGCGGACGGCGGGGAAGTGGGCGGCATGGTCGGCGTCGTCACGTCGGTCGTGTCGATGATCCGCGAGGGTGCCACTCACCTGGGAGTCGCGACCGATCACGTCATCGAGTCGTTCCGTAACGAGATGTACCCCGGCTACAAGACGGGCGATGGAATCGACCCGGCGCTGCGGCGGCAGTTCCATCCCCTCGAGGAAGCGCTGCGCGCGCTCGGGGTCGTGGTGTGGGCGATGGTCGACCAGGAGGCGGACGACGCCCTCGCGGCCGCGGCGCAGCGCGCGCACGCCGATCCGGACGTTGCCCGCGTCTTCATCTGCACCCCCGACAAGGATCTCGCCCAGTGCGTGCGCGGCGATCGCGTGGTGCAGTTCGACCGCCGCAAGCGAACGATCCGGAACGAGGAAGGCGTGCGGGAGAGATTCGGCGTCGGGCCGGAGTCGATTCCGGATTACCTGGCGCTGGTGGGGGATGCGGCAGACGGATTCCCGGGTGTGCCGGGCTGGGGTGAGAGGAGTGCCGCGGCCGTTCTCGCGCGCTATCACCACCTGGAAGCGATACCGGAGGATGCAACGCAATGGGACGTTCGCATTCGCGGCGCGGCGAGCCTGGCGTCGTCCCTGCGTGACCGCCGGGACGACGCCATGCTCTTCCGCAAGCTGGCGACGCTCTGCACCGACGCCGCCGTCTTCGCTTCGGTCGAAGAGCTCCGCTGGCGCGGGCCGACCGCAGCGTTCCCTCCGTTGTGCCGGCACCTCGGGGTGCCGGACCTCGCCGAAGCCGTATCCCGCCTGTGAGGCGCGTCAGCGCGCGGCGCCGGCCGCTGCGAGCGGCGCCTGCCCGCGCGTCTCGAGCGCGCTCACCTCGTTACCAATGCACCGGCCCTGCTCGACGCCGATCACGATCGCGGAGCGGTAGTGAATGCCGCCATAGAGGCGCGAGATCGCGGCCTCATCGGCGAACTCGAAGAACGAGGCGAACGACCGCGCCGCCAGCCCGCGGTCTTCGTGCGTGCGATCGGTGAACGGGAGATCGCCGAACATGTCGGTCAGCACCTGGGCGGTGGCGCCGGACTGCACGGAGTGTCCCGACGTGTATTCCGGAAACGGCGGTGTCGCGACCGGGGTGGGCGGCCACGCCGGATCGATCACGTCGAGGATGTACGAGATGGGGCGAAGCAGGTTGTACTCGTACTTCACCCACCAGCACGAGATGAACGCGTCGGCCACGGCCACGCCCACCTTCGCGTAGGCCTCGACGGCGACGCCGAGCGGGAGGTCGTACTGGGTCACGACCTGGCCCACGATCGACATGGAATGTCCGGGCGGCGTTCCCGTCTGGCCCGGGTTGTCGGCCCAGTACTCCGCGATGAGGAGCTGATCGGGCGTCAGGCCGTTGACGACGTCGTAGACCTCGAGCGCTTCGACGTAGCACGCGGAGCCGGGCGTTTCGGAATACGCCACGGGAGCACCGGGGTCGCACACGCTCCCGTTCGCCATCACGAACGGACGCAGATTCCCCCAGCACGGTTCCAGCGGGGCCGCGAACGCCGGCGGGGTGGGCTTCCAGAATCCCGGGCCGCTCGGATAGGTGTAGGCGCAGTTGCGGTACTGCGTGTACCCGTCCTCCGTGGACCACGCGTGGATCGCGAGCGCCACGGATTCGCCGAAGGCGTTCGAACGCGCGACGACGCCAGCCGGAACGCCCGCGCCGTATTCGCCGGCGAGCTGCGACTCGAGCGACGCGATCGCGTCGAGCGAGGGCTGCGACGCGGCGGGGAGGAGCTGGCGCATGATGGTCGCCATCGCGCGGTTGGCGACGAGCGGCCAGTGATAGGCCTTGCCGTTGGGGCGCGGGAGGGCGCCCAGCCCGTTGAGCTGCCCGGCGAGCGACGCGTGCTCCGGCAGTCCGCCGAGCAGGGACTCGTACAGCGTCACACCCAGGTACCCGAACGCGCGCGACGCCACCGGGGGCGTCAAGCGCTCCGTCTGGACGACGCCATACGCGACGTTGAACCAAGCCACGGCGAGATCGGCGTCGAGGTTGGCGACGCTTTCCCCGGGGACAAAGGCGCTGGAACGGGCCAGCGACGCGTCCGACGCGATCATGGCGCCGGGCGACGACGGCGCCTCATTGGAGCAGCCGTAGAACACGGCGGCCTGGAGTAGTATGAGAAGCACCGGAAGAACTCGATGGGGGCGTTTCATAGAAGACATCTTCACTCCTGCTGCTGGGACCGCACAAAGACGATCCGTTTCGGCTCGTGATGTTACCGCTCTGCAACTATGTAGGGGGTGTCGCCACCGACGTCGACAGCGACGCGAACAGGCATGTATTTTATCATATCGTGAGTGGGGTGAAAACGGTTGCGAGCGGTACCGCGCGGTTTTGTCCGGTAAG
>DASTOO010000320.1:0-15582 GCA_035762505.1 Candidatus Krumholzibacteriia bacterium | reverse complement strand
TGGCTGTGTTCGCGCCGCGAAAGTCAACGCTTCCCGCTACTGCTGCTTGGTTAACAAGCGGAAGTGCCGCAGCGAGTGCGAATCGCTCGAAAGCAGTTGCCTCCACAAGTTGACCAACTGATTTAATCAAAGCAGCATCTCCCGGGTCACAGTTCTCTTACTCGACGCCACGCAAAGGCCCCGCCCAGTCTGGGCGGGGCCTCATTGTAGGACCCTCGACTATCGGTGTCCAGCAGCCCCCCTACAACTCCCACTTGCCCTTCTCGACGAAGGTGCGCGCGAGTTCTTCGCGGAGGTGGATGGAGTCGATGGGGGTGTACTTGGTGAGGCGGCGGGAGGCGGCGAGCATGGTCCTTAGTTCATCGCCCGAGGCGCAGGCGGCGAGGAGTTCGCGGGCCCAGAGGTCGAGGCGGCCCATGGCCTCGTCGCAGTAGAGGCGTGTCATGGCGATGTGGGTCTTGCAGTTGTCCTCGCCATTGGCTTCGACTAGCTTCATGGTGCGCAGCCAGGCGCTCTCCATCCCGTACGTCTCGATGATGATGTCGGCGATATTGCCGAGCACCTGCTGCTCCTGCTCCACCTTCGCCCCGAACTTCTGCGCCGCCACACCGAGCGAGAGCAGCGAGAGCTTCTTCGCGTTCTCGATCAGTCCCTTCTCCACCGAGAGCAGCGACACGTCCTCGTCAGCCCCCAGCGACGGCGACCCCTCGAGCAGCTCCTCCGCCAGTTTCTTCGCGGCCAAGAGGAGCGGCAACTCGCCCTTGACGGAGCGTTTGAGGAGATTGCCCGTCAGCAGCATGCGGTTGATCTCGTTGGTGCCCTCATAGATTCGTGCGACGCGCGAGTCGCGATAGTGCCGCTCCGCGGGATAGTCCGCGATGAACCCGTAGCCGCCGAAGATCTGCACGGTCTCGTCCACCACGTAGTCGAGCATCTCGCTCCCCTTGATCTTCATCATGGAGCACTCGGCCACGTACTCTTCGATCCCGGACATGCTCTTCTGCGCGTAGTCGGCGTCGTCCTTGCCGATGGGCGCCAGGATCGTGTCCAGGAGCCCCGCGGTCCGGTACGACATGCTCTCCACCGCATAGATGCGGCTCGCCATGTTGGCGATCTTGGCCTGGATCATCCCGAAGCTCGAAATGGGCTTCCCGAACTGGTGCCGCTCGATGGAATACTTGACCCCGTCGTCGAACGCGATCTTCGCCGCCCCCACGCATCCCACGCCCAGCTTGAAGCGCCCGACATTGAGAATGTTGAACGCGATCTTGTGGCCCTTCCCGATCTCGCCGAGGAGATTCTCGACCGGCACCTTCACGTTCTCCATGAACACCTGCACGGTACTGGAGCCCTTGATGCCCATCTTCTT
The DNA here is from genome assembly GCA_035762505.1 of Candidatus Krumholzibacteriia bacterium. Lineage (GTDB taxonomy): Bacteria > Krumholzibacteriota > Krumholzibacteriia > WVZY01 > JAKEHA01 > JAKEHA01. The sequence continues at coordinate 14,213 of DASTOO010000320.1, read as the reverse complement.
CTCTTCGGCGCCGGTGGTGAGGCCCTCCATCCCGCGCTCCAGGATGAACGCGGAGAACTTGTCGCCGTCCACCTTGGCGAACACGATGAACACGTCGGCGAAGCCGCCGTTGGTAATGAACACCTTGCTGCCGTTGAGGAGGTAGTGCTTCCGGTCCGGGGAGAGGTCGGCGCGCGTGCGCGCGGCCAACGCATCCGATCCGCTCCCCGGCTCGGTAAGCGCATAACAACTCATCAGCTCGGCCGTGGCGATCGGCGTGAGGTACTTCTGCTTCTGTTCCTCGGTGCCGAACAGAATCAGCGGCAGGGTTCCGATGCCGGCGTGGCCGCCGTACGTGGTCGCGAAGGCGCCCCCGCGCGAGATGGCCTCGATCACGGCCATCGACGTCGCCTTGTCAAGGCCGAGTCCGCCGTACGCCTCGGGAATGTCGATCATGAGGAGACCGAGCTCGCCGGCCTTCTTCAACAGGCCCACCATGACGCCCTCTTCCTTGGCCTCCGTCTTCTCCATCGCGGGGAGCACTTCGTTGCTCACGAAGTCCTCCGCGGTCTTCACGAACATCTTCTGTTCGTCGTTGAAGTCCTCCGGCGTGAAGACGTCGGCGGGATCGGTGCCTTCGATGAGAAAGCTCCCACCCTTGCGAATGCTGGCGTTGGTGTCGGTCTTCATGATCAAAATCCTCCCTGCCGCTAGCCTCTAGATCTTGCCAGCCAGGAACAGCGCGCAGTTCCGGACCAGCGGGTACAGCGTCTGATCGGCGGAGTTCGGATAGTCGTTGATGGCGATGATGTTCTTGTTGGCGTTGATGGCCACGGCTACCAATGCCCCGTTGAAGTTCGCCAGAACGTCCGCGTCCGGCCTCACTCCGGGAACCGAGAAGGTGCCGAAGCCGGGCCGTGCGTACCCGGGAATATCTACCCCGACGAAGATCTTGTGCAGCGGGAAGTCCAGCGACGCCGTATCGATCGTCTTGACACCGGCATCGCCCGCGGGGTCTGCAGGCGTGAACGGCGAATACGACGCGCCCGTGACGATCCGTCCGCCGATCGCGTACGGATTGCTGAACGCCCCTTGCAGGAGAACCATATTCCCGCCATCGTCGACGTAATCCGCGAACCGGTCTCCCAGGGCCACCGGGTCGGCCGGGGCATTGTTGGTGTAGAATATCACGCAATGGTACTTGCGGAGCTCCGACAGCGGCGGAATCGAATCGAGCACTTCGATATGGCTGAACGTCGAGCCCGGCGGGAACTCGGCGCCCGCGTTGAGAAACAGAGCCTTGTCCAGGCTGCCGCCGATCTCGGCGCCGAGGAACAGAACCTTGATCGGCTGCGGTGTGCCGGCCGGGCCCACGGGACCCTGGGCGCCGTCGTCGCCGCTGCAGGCGGCGAACAGGGCGGTCGTGAGCAACAATAATAGAATCGCGATTCGCTTCATCAGGGGTTTTCTCCTTTGGTGAAACGTTCAGGGGTCTACGCTCTCTGGAAAACACCCGCGGCGCCCATGCCGCCGCCGATGCACATCGTTACGATGCCGTATTCCACACCACGGCGGCGCATCTCGTAAAGCAAAGATGTGGTCAGTTTGGAGCCGGTGCACCCCAGGGGATGCCCCAGGGCGATGGCGCCACCATTGACGTTGAGCCGCCCGTCCGTGATGCCGAGGTCTTTCGCGACGTAGACGGCCTGCGAGGCGAAGGCCTCGTTCAACTCGACGAGCCCCACCTCCGGCAGCGTGAGATCCGCCAGCGCCAGCGCCTTCGGCACAGCAAGGGTCGGGCCGATTCCCATGAGTTCGGGCTCGACGCCGGCCGTGGCGTACGCCACGAGCTTGCCGAGCGGGGCCACCCCCAGCTCATTCACGACATCCTCCGACACCACCACGACCGCACTCGCCCCATCACTCATCTGGGAGGAATTGCCGGCCGTCACGGTGCCGCCGTTGCGAAACGCGGGCTTCAGCGCCGCGAGCGCTTCCAGCGAGGTGTCACTCCGGACACCTTCGTCGCTGTCGAATACAATCTCGCGGCTCTCGAGTTTGTGCTTATTATTGATGGTCCTCTCGACCACCGTCACCGGCACGATCTCCTCGCGGAACTTCCCCTCCGCGATGGCCGCCGCCGCGCGCTGGTGCGACCGGAGCGCGAACGCGTCCTGCTCCTCGCGCGAGACCTGGTACTTCTCGGCCACGTTTTCGGCCGTGTTCCCCATGCTGACATACGCGCCCGGCATGCTTCCGATCAGGGCGGGATCGGGCGAGGGCTTGTTCCCGCCCATCGGGATCATACTCATGCTCTCCACCCCGCCGGCCACGATGATCTCGGCCTCACCCAGGCGAATGCGCGCGGTGGCCTGCGCGATGGCTTCGAGCCCCGAGGCGCAGAAGCGATTCACCGTGACCCCGGTGGTCGTCACGGGGAGTCCCGCGCGCAGGAGCGCCAGTCGCGCCACGTTGAGCCCCTGCTCGCCCTCCGGCATGGCGCAGCCCAGCACAACGTCCTCGACGCGCGCGGCGTCGAGCTTCACGCGCGCCACGGCCTCGCGGATCACGAGTGCCGCCAGCTCGTCGGGCCGCGTGTTGCGGAGCGCTCCCTTGAAGGCCTTGCCGACGGGGGTCCGCACCGCGGATATGATATAGGCGTCTCTCATGCCTCGAACCTGCTCGCTCAGTTAATATAGCCAAGCGACCGCAAAAGCTCCAACGCCTCGCGGTCGCTGCTCTCGAACATGAAGTGTTCCTTCGTGCTTCCCATCTTCTCGTACGACTTCGACAGCACCGCCATCATCCGGCGCTGCATGTCGGCCCGCGACTCCGCGAGGTTCGCCTCTTCGGCGGAGTCGCGCGCGAGGTCGTACAGCTCGACACTCCGGTTCTCGTTCCAGATGAGCTTGTGCGCAGGCGCCCGCAGGCAGCGCATGCGATAGTCGATCGCCTGCCAGTCGTAGCCGGGATATTTGGTCTGTAGGAGCTTGATCCCGGCCATCGGGCGCTCGTTGCCCGCCAGGATGAACTCCAGCGGGGCCCGCCGCTTGCTCACGAGACTCGCCGTCCCGGAACGCATGGTGGGCGCCTTGCCCGCCGCGCCGCACAGATCCACCAGCGTGGGCGCGATATCCACCAGGCTCACCAGCCCGTCGACGCGCGTGCCGGCGGCGAACGCGCGCGGGTAGCGGATCACGAGCGGGATGTGCAGCGCCGGGTCGTACATCGTGCTCATGTGGTCGATCTTTCCCTTTTCGCCCAGGTGCTCGCCGTGATCCGACGTCACGATGACGATGGTGTCGTCCAGGACGCCGGCGCGAGCGAGTGCGTCGACCACGCGGCCCACCAGGGCGTCGGCCCAGGCCACCTCGCCGTCGTAGAGGTCGCTCAACAGCGCGTAGTCGGTTTCGGAGAGCGGCGTCTCGCCCACGAGGTGGCTCCACCCCGACGTGATCTCCGCCAGCTCGCGCACGCGCGCCATGTCGGAGCCCGCGCGCAGGAACTGCGACGCGTACGGGTCCGTGGGACGGTACGGCAGATGCACGCCGTTCAGATTGACGAAGAGAAAGAAGGGCCTGTCTCCGTCCGCGGCGGACGCGATCCACGGCTCGATCTTGTCGACGGCCATGGTCTCGAGCGACCGCACCGCGGACTCGCCGCCCGTCTGATTCTCCGCGCGCCACATCTCCACGAACTCCTCGAACCCCTGCGCGAACCCGCGCTCTCCGGCCACCCAACTGTTGCACGAGATACCGGCGGTGCGGTACCCCGCCTCACGCAGCACCTCGGCCACCGTCACGGCCTCCTCGGGCATGCGCAGCGTCTCGGACGTCGCCCCCGCCTGCACCGGGTGCAGGCCGGTGAACAGCGACGCGTGCGAGGGCAGCGTCCAGAAGCAGGTGGCGAACGCGCGCGAGTACAACGCCCCCTGCGCCGCCAGCGCGTCGATCCGCGGCGAGGTCGGCCGCTGGTAGCCCATGCACGACAGGCGGTCGCCGCGCAGCGTGTCGAGGACGATCAGCACGACATTGGGCCGCCCGCCCCTCTCACAACCGAGCGTCATGCAGGTCATGAACAGTATGAACGTGATTCTCTTCATGGGTGCCGGGCGGGCACCATGGGGGTCGAACGCGAATCCGCAGCGCGATATCAAATGTCTCGCGCGAGGACCTGAGCGGGAGACCCCCATGATGCCCGCCAACCGGATCAGTTTCTGAGCGGCTTCCCTTCCTTGAGCATGAACTGCATGCGATCCTGCGTTTTCTTGTTACCGCACAGTTTCAGAAAGACTTCCCGCTCGAGCTGCAGCAGGTAGCCCTCGGAAACCTTCGTGCCGGCGGGAACCTCGCCGCCGCACAGGATGCGCGCGAGCTGCGAGCCGATGTACTCGTCGTATTCCGAGATGTAGCGGCCCTCGCGCATGTTGTAGAGCGAGGCCTTCATCGCCGCGATGCCGCTCTCGCCCGCCACCGGAATCTCGCGCGCGGGGTCGGGCGGCTGGTAGCCGCGGCGCGCGAGCGCCAGCGCCGTCGTCTTCGCCGCGTGCAGCAGCCGGTCCGGGTTCATGCAGATGGCGTCGCCCCCGCGCAGGATCTTCATCGCGAACGCCTCCTCGGCGCTCGCCGACACCTTGGCGAGCCCGATCGTCTCGAAGGCCGCGCGCGCCGCCGGAAACACGTCGATGCCCTCGACGTCGGGCAGACCGTCGAGGTTCCGCATCACCAGCTCCTTGCAGCCGCCGCCCGCGGGGATGAGCCCCACGCCCACTTCCACCAGTCCGAGGTACGACTCCGCGCTCGCCACCGCGTGCTGCGCGCCGAGGACCACCTCGCAACCGCCGCCCAGCGTCATGCCGAAGGGTGCCGCGACCACGGGCTTGCGGCTGTACTTGAGCGCCATCATCGCCTTCTGGAACTGCCGCACCGACAGGTCGATCTCGTCCCAGTTGCCCTCGCGCGCCTCGAGCAGCATCAGCATGAGGTTCGCGCCGACCGAGAAATTGCCCCCCTGATTGCCGATCACGAGCGCCTCGAAGTTCGTCTCGGCCTCCTTCACGCCCGCCGTGATCATCGAGATGATGTCGGTGCCGATGGCGTTCATCTTGGAGTGGAACTCGAGGCACAGCGCCCCGTCGCCGATGTCGACGAGACTCGCGCCCGCGTTCTTCTTCACGACGCGCCCCTGCGCCTTCAGCGCCGCGAGATCGATGACGGCGGGGAGCACCTCGACCTCCCGGTATGCGCCGCGGGAGAACTGGAACGTGCGCGCGCCATCGTCGCGCCGGTAGAACGACTGCGACGGGCTCGCGAGCACCTCGTCCACGACCGCCGGGATCGTCATGCCCTCGGCGCGCATGCGCGCCACCGTCGCCGCCACGCCCACCGCGTCCCACAGCTCGAACGGGCCCATGTCCCATCCGAAGCCCCAGCGCATCGCGCGATCGATCGGCGCGACGTCGTCGGATATCTCGCCGAAACGAGAGGCACTGTACAGGAACGTCTCCGCGAGCAGATTCCACACGAAGGCGCCCGCGCGGTCGTTTGCAGCCAACACAGTACGTACGCGCTCGCCCAGGTCCTCGATGGGCTTCGCGAGCTCGAGCGAGCCGAACTTCGCCGGCCGGCGCGCACGGTAGGCCATCGTCGCCGGATCCAGCGTCAGGATCTCCGAGCCGGCGGCGCCCTTCACCTTCTGATAGAAGCCCTTCCCCGTCTTGTCGCCCAGTATCTTGCCGGCCAGCATCTTCTCCATGAGATCCGGCGCCTTGAAGTAGTCGCGCTTCTCGTCGCCGGTCGCGCGCTCGTACACCGTGGTGGAGGCGTGCACCAGCGTGTCGAGCCCGACCAGGTCGGCGGTGCGGAGTGTCGCACTCTTGGGGCGGCCGATGAGGCGGCCGGTGAGCGCGTCGACTTCCTCGGCCGTGTAGCCGTCCGCCAGCATGAGGCGCACCGCGCTCATCACCGTGAACGTGCCGATGCGGTTCGCGATGAAGTTGGGCGTGTCCTTCGCGACCACCACACCCTTCCCGAGCACGGCGTCGCCGAACGCGCGCACCAAGGCGAGCACCTCCGCGTCGGTGCCGGCGTGCGGAATCAGCTCGAGCAGGTGGAGGTAGCGCGGCGGGTTGAAGAAGTGGGTGCCCAGAAAACGCGAACGCAGCGCCTCCGGCATCGCCGCCGCCATGTCGGCGATGGAGAGGCCGCTCGTGTTCGACGTCACGATGGCGTGATCGGAGACGAACGGCGCGATCTTCTCGAACAACGACTTCTTGATGTCGAGCCGTTCGACGACGGCCTCGAGGATCCAGTCGCACTCCTTGAGCAGCGCGAGGTCATCCTCCAGGTTCCCGGTGGTCACGCGACGCGCGCGTTCGCGCGTGAAGAACGCGGCGGGCCTCCCCTTGAGCGCGCGCTCGAGTCCGGCGCGCGCGAACGCGTCCCGGTACTCGCGCGAGGCGGGTTCACCCTTGACGCCCGCTCCCGAGGGTGGAACGATGTCGAGCAGTAACGTGGGAATGCCGGCGTTGGCAAGATGCGCGGCGAGCGCGCTTCCCATGACGCCGGAGCCGAGGACAGCGGCCCGCTGGATCGATAACGACAACGAAAACTCCTTGTCCGACTTGGGAATAGCCCGAACGCACAACCTATACGCAGCTTCGCGCGGCGTGTCAACCGCGGGACCGGTCCGGCCCGTGGCGACGCCGAAGGCACGATGTTTGCCACTCTGCGGTCAGGGACGCATGGCCCACCCCGGGAATGCGCAGCGAACGGGCAGCAACATTCGGACCGGCCGAAGGAACAACAGGGAATCGATGGGAATCGGACGCGCATATCGCGCGGCGGGAACGCTCGCGGCCCTCATTATAGTGGTGGCGGGGTGCTCGGGTTCGCCGCGCTTCGCCGGGCCCTCGTCGCCGACCGAGCCCGCGCGCCCGCAGCCGGCGCCGGATGTCGCGCGCGCACCGTCCGGGAGCGACACCGCCGGCGGGAGTGCGCAGCCCGGCGACGCGGCCAGCGCCGGCGACGCCGTCGTGAAGCGCGCCGCCGACTACCTCGGGACGCCGTACCGCAACGGCGGCACCACGTCGAACGGCGTCGACTGCTCCGGCCTCACGTTCACGGTCTATCGCTCCTTCGGCATCCAGCTCCCGCGCGCGTCGCGCGACCAGGCGCGCGTGGGCGATCACGTCCCGCGCGAGGACCTCGCGGTGGGCGACCTCGTGTTCTTCGGCTCGGGCAGCAACGTCACCCACGTCGGCATCTACGCGGGCGACGGCGAGTTCATCCACGCCTCCACGCGCGCACGCAGCGTCCGCTTCGACCGCCTCGACAACAAGTACTTCCGCAACCGCTACGTGACCGCGCGCCGGGTGCTGTAAACCCCGCTTCGCACCCCACAGATTCGCCCACAACGTTCTTGTCGTCCGCGCGGAACCCTCTTTAGAATCTCGACGCCGCCGGCCCGGCGCCGGTATCGACGTTCCTCGTTTGCGGGAGGTCCCCCGATGAGATACCTCGCCGTTCTTCTCCTCTTCCTCGCATCGTTTTTTGTGCACATTCCGGATGCGACCGCGCAGTGGGTTCACAACGGCGTCGTCGTCAGCTCGACGAACGGCAGTGCGTACGCGCCGGCCGTCGTTCCCGACGGGGCCGGGGGCGTGATCATCGCCTGGCAGGACAGCCGCAACCTGAGCGACAACGACGTCTACGCGCAGCGCCTCGACGCGTCCGGCATGCCGCTGTGGACCGCCCACGGCGTTCCCGTGAGCACCGCGGCCGGCGCGCAGGAGTCCGTCGACGCCGTCTCCGACGGGGCGGGCGGGGTCATCATCGCATGGAAGGACGTGCGGTCGGGGAGTGAGGACATCTATGTGCAGCGCCTCGACGCCGCGGGCGTCCCGCAGTGGGCGGCCAACGGCGTGGCGCTGTGCACCGCGACAGACACCCAGTTCCTCGTCGAGCTCGAAACCGACGGGGCGGGCGGCGCCATCGCGACCTGGACGGATTTCCGCAACGGCAACTGGGACGTTTACGCGCGCCGCGTCAACGCGGCCGGCTCGCCCCAGTGGACCGCCGACGGCGTCGCGGTGTGCACGGCGGCCGGCTCCCAGCTCGAACCCCAGCTCGTGTCCGATGGGGCCGGCGGCGCGATCATCACGTGGGACGACACGCGCGCCGGTTCGGTGGTGCACGTCTACGCGCAGCGCATCAACTCCGCCGGCACCCCGCTGTGGACGGCCAACGGCGCGCTGGTGTCGGGAAACTTCGAGGACCAGTACAACCCGCGCATCACGACGGACGGGGCGGGCGGCGCCATCATCGCCTGGCAGGACGAGCGCATCACGGGGACGGTAGCGGACATCTTCGCGGCACGCGTCGATCCTTTCGGCATGCTGCCTTGGGGCGATGGCGTCGAGGTCACGTCCTTTAGCCAGCACCAGCAGGGACACGCCATCGTGTCGGACGGCGCGGGCGGTGCGATCATCGCCTGGGAATCGTACGTGAGTGGAATCGAGTACGACATCTACGCGCAGCGCATCGGTTCCGGCGGCGTCCCGCTGTGGACGTACAACGGCCTCCCCGTCTGCACCGTCTCCGGATCGCAGGAACGCATCGACATCGCTTCCGACGGCGGCAACGGCGCGGTCATCGTCTGGGAGGACCACCGCGCGGGGATCAACCCCGATCTCTACGCACGCGCCCTGGACGGTTACGGCACGTCGGCGTGGCAGTTCGACGGCGTGCCCCTCTGCGACGCCAACTTCGACCAGCAGTTCCCCGCCATCGCCGCCGACGGGAACGGCGGCGTGGTGGTGGCCTGGAGCGATCAGCGCGCCGGCCCGATAGATCTCTACGCACAGCGCGCGGAACTTCGCTACGGCTACTGGGGCCGGCCCGAGCCGACCATCGCGTCCGCCGCCGACAACCCGGGCGACCAGGGCGGCAGCGTGCTCCTGCGCTGGCGCGCGAGCCAGCGCGACCGCTTCGACCTGCCCGGGATCTCGCACTACTCCGTCTGGCGCTCCACCGACGACGCGCGCGCCGGCGCCGCAGCGGCCCCGGTCGCCTCGACGGCGGATCCGCCCCCCGTCGCGGCGGACTTCTCCGGAGCGGCGCTGTGGGTTAGAGCGACCGCCAACGGACCCGAGTACTGGGAGTGGATCGCCAACCAGGACGCGTTCTACCAGGAGAGCTACAGCATCGTGGCTCCCACCCGTCAGGACGAAGTGGCGGGAGTCCCGGCGCCGCACGCGTTCAAGATCCTCGCGCACGAGTACGTCGGGCCCCAGACGCGGACGTGGGAGTCGGCCGCCGTGACGGCGTCGTCGCTCGACAACCTCGCGCCGCCCGCGCCGATTCAGCTCGCGGGCGAGCGCGCCGGGAGCGGCACGGTGTTTCTCAACTGGAAGGCGGAGACCAGCGTCGCCGATCTCAAGTTCTACCGCGTATACCGGTCGGGTGCGGAGGAGGTCACGCCGACGGCGCCGTACTTCCTCGTCACGTCGGATTCACCGTCGTACGTCGACCCGTCGGCGCCGGGCGGCGCGCTGCACTACGTGGTGACGGCGGAGGACGTCCACGGCAACGAGAGTCCGCCGTCCAACATGGTGGGCGTGTTCGACGCGACCGACGTCGGCGGGGACACGCCGCCCGTGACGGCGCTCACCGTGCGCCCGAACCGCCCCAATCCGTTCGCCGGCGCGACGGAGCTGCAGATCGGTCTGCCCGCGGACGCCGATGTGTCGGTGGAGATCTACGACGTCGTGGGGCGGCGCGTGAATGCGTTCGAGCTGAAGGGCGCGGGCGCGGGCTGGAAGAGCGTGCCGTTCGACGGGCGCGACGCGAACGGAGCGCCGCTCGCGAGCGGCGTGTACTTCTACCGCGTCACCGCGGCGGGAAGGACGGTCACGAACAAGATGGTGATCGCGCGGTAGCGCGCTAATCGAAGTTCGTCATCATCACCATGTCGCGGATCTGCGTGCCCGCGCGCACGATCAGATGGTTGCCGTCCGGCGTCCACTTGAAGATGGAGATGTCCTCGCCGTCGAACGACGTGATCTGTTTCGCGTTGTTCCCGTTGGCGTCGACCACCCACAGATTCTCGCCCACCCCGTCGTGGCGGATCACCGCGAGACGACGTAAGTCCGGCGACCACAGGTGTCCCGTCAGGCGGCCGTCGGTGAACTTCGTGACCTGTCGGGACGCGCCGCCGCCGCCGCTCACCACGAACACGTTGCGCTGCGGGTTGCTGAGGTTCTGGTACGAGAGGGACTCATCCGGCCCCTGCTGATAGGAGCCCGCGTTCCCGAGGTCGCGGAAACTCGCCAACTCGGTTCCGTCCGTCGCCGTGACGACCTTGATGACCGTCTGGAAGAACCCCGATTCATCCTCCGTCAGCTCGGCGACGACCACGTTCTCGCCGTCGCGCACGAAGGTGCCCTGGTTGGCCCGTGGCGAGAGCAGCACCGCGTCGCCCCCGTCGATCGGCGCCGACCAGACCCCCTGCGTGGAATCCGAGCGTGTAAACAGCACCCGCTTCCCGTCCTGCGACACGTCCAGCAGGCCCTCACCGCCGCCCATCGTGACCTGCCTGAGCCCGGTGCCGTCGACGTTCATGCGCCAAGTGTGAACCTGTCCGTCCGCGTCGAGGCGCTCGAAGACGATCACGCCCTCGCGCGCGATCACGGTGGTGGCGTGTCCCGGGCCCTGGTTCAGGTAACGGAATTCTCCGCCTTCCTTCGGGATCACCGCGAGACCGAGGTGTCGGTCGTGTATGGTCGCGAAGACCACCTGGTCGCGCAGCACGTCGAAATGGAAGGGCGAGCGCTCGGCACTCGTGGCCGACGTCAGCCGCTGCACCGTGCCGATCACGGGATCGGCGTTGTACAGGTTCGCGATCTCGCTCAGGCGCAGCGAGGCGATGGCGAGGTCCCCGCCCGCCACGGTGGCTCCGATGTACACGTCGAAGTCGTTGGTAACGCGCCGCATCTTCCCGCCGGGGTACGTCACGATGAAGACCTGGCTGCGAATCCCCTCGTCGACGACCGTCCCCACCGCGACCAGCCCGTGCCCGTCCGGGATCCACGCCACATCGCTGAAGAACGCGTTGCGCCGCGTGAGGAAATCCTCGCGCGCGCCCGTCTCCGCGTCGAACATGACGAGCGTCGATAGCGACTTCGGCGGCGCCTGGATGGTGAACACGGCGATGCGCTTTCCGTCCGGCGACCACGAGGGCGCCCCTCCGATCGTCTCCGGGGCGTGGATGTTCGCGAACTCCCTCTCCGTGCCCGCCTCGAGGTCGCGCACGATGAGGGCGCTCCGCTTCTCCTGGGGAACGCCGCGCATGAAGCACACGCGCCGCCCGTCCGGTGAGAAGGTGACGCGCGAATCGACGTCGAAACCGCGCTCCTCCTCCGTGCCGCCCAGCGACGGCACGCGCATGAGGCTCCGGTAGCTGGCGCGCTCCCGGCTGCGCTTGAGATAGAAGAGGTAGTTGCCGTCCGGGGAGAAACTGGGCGACTCCAGGCTCGCATCCTGCACGGGCAGTACCTCGACGTCGCTGCCGGTCGCGACCTGGCGCACGCGCAGCGTCGATCGCCCCGCTGCCCCGGCGATGTACGCGAGGTAGCGCCCGTCCGCCGAGAGCGCGCCGGAAACGACGTCGCCGCGGCTCGTCTGCGTGGTGGCGCGCATGTTCTGGAAGGGCTGCTCCACGCTCTCCCCCCCGCGGCGCGCGCTCCAGACGCCGTAGCCGATGCCGGCGGCGGCGATAATCAATGCCACCACCACCAGCGGTGACACGCGCCCCCGGCGCGCCGGAATCGCGGCCACGCTGCCGCTGCCGGTGGTGGCCGACGTCGCCGACGCCGACAGCGCGTCGTATTCGTCCACGATCTCGCGCAGCTCGATGGCGAGGTCCTTCATCGACTGCAGGCGCTGATCGGGCGTCTTGTGCAGGCACCGCCGAACCAGGCGTCGCACCTCGGCCGGCACCGCGGCGTTGATCTCTTCGATGGGCTGCGGCTTCTCGTGGAGAATCTTGTGCATCGTCTCCACGTTGGACTCGGCGATGAACGGGCGCCGCCGCGTGGCGGCTTCGTACAGGATGCATCCGAAGGAGAACACGTCGGAGCGGTGGTCGACCGACTTCCCCTGCACCTGCTCGGGCGACATGTAGTGGACCGTCCCCAGCACGGCGCCCTCCGCCGTGCGATCGCCCACTTCGGTCATCGCCGTCGCGGACGCTTCGCCGCTGCGCTGTTCGGTGAGCTTGGCGAGGCCGAAGTCCAGCACCTTGGCGAACCCGTCGTCCGACACCATGATGTTGCCGGGCTTGAGGTCGCGGTGCACGATGCCCGCCGCGTGCGCCTTTGCGATCCCCTCCGCCGCCTGCGCGAGGAACCCGAGCAGTGTGCGTAGGTCGGTCTTCTCTTCGTGGAACTTCGCGCCCAGTGTGCGGCCGCTCACCAGTTCCATCGATATGTACTGCACGGATCCGGTCGACGCCTCGCCCGAGGCCGGGTGCACCTGGTCCTGGCCGATCTCGTAGATGGTGATGATGTTGGGGTGATTCAGCGACGACGCCGATTTCGCCTCCTGCACGAAGCGGCGCACGCGCTCCTCGCTGCGCACGAGCTCCTGCGGAAGCACCTTGAGCGCGACGTTGCGCTCGAGCGTCTGGTCCTGGGCGAGGTACACCTCGCCCATGCCGCCCGCGCCCAGCGGGCCCACGATGCGGTAGTGGGCGAGCCGGTCCTCGGGCTGCAGGGTTCGGGACGTGGTCATCGGAACTCCTTCGATAGCGGGCGGATCCTCAACGGGCAAGGCGGGATGATATCACACACCGGCGCGATCGCCCGGCGGCTCGTGCCACTTCTCCTTCGGCACCCACACCTTCCCGGCCGGATCGCCCTCGTAGTGGGGGGACATGATCTGGACGCCGTGCTCGTTGAAGGCGTCCTGGATGTTCGCGTGCAGATTGCTCGCGACGAACGCGCGCTGGTCAGGTTGCTCCAGCCGCGCGAGCAGCGTGTACTCCACAAAGAAGTCCGAGAGGGCCGACTGCATGACGCGCGGCGCGGCGTCCCGGCGGATCCCCTCCGTGCGCCCCGCCGCCTCGATCAGCATGGCGTGCACCTGGCGCCACGGCGTCCCGTAGCCGATCGTCACCGACGTCGCCAGCACCGCACCGGTGTCCCGGGTGAGGCGCGTGTAGTTCTTGGTGATGCTGTTGACGATCACGGCGTTGGGGACGTTGATCTCCTCGTCGCGCGGCGTGCGGATCTTGGTGGAGAGCATGCTCATCGACACGATGGTGCCCTCGTGGTCGTCGATGCGCACGTAGTCACCGACGCGGAGCGAGCGCGAATACATGAGTATGTAGCCGCTCGCCGCCTGGCTCACCACGTTCGACGCGCCCAGCGACACCATCACGCCCAGCAGGACGGTGATGCCCTTGAAGGCGGGGCCCCCGCTGCCCGGAATGAACGGGTACGCGAGCGCAACGGCGAGCACCCAGACGAAGATCGCGACCAGACGCTGCGTCGGCAGCGCCGTGTCCGCGTCCACGCCGGGGAGCTCCATCCTTCCCTCGCGCACCGCATCGAACAGGATCCGCACCCAGCGCGCGGCGACGCGCGCGAGCGCGAAGATGATGACGACCATCAGGAGGCTGGGAATGCTGCGCAGAATGGCGAGCAGGACGGTGGAGCCGGTGCCGGTCAGGTAGCGACCCAGCTGATCGCCCCACGGGCTGGTGTACGGGAACTGGTGCAGCACGAAGGCCAGCCAGCTGTACGCGAGCACAATTCCGAGCACGAGCCCGGTCAGGCGCATGAGCAGGCGCAGGAGGACGATGGTCTGCGTGAAGAAATCGGACGACGGCAGGCGCAGCTTCTCGATGCGCCGCCGCGCGTGTTCTTCGAGGCGGGTCCGCGCCCAGCGAACCAGGCGCAGCAGATACCTGACCGCGAGAAGGAACACCACCGTCGCGAGCACCGCGAACAGGATGCCGCGCACCAGCGACCGGGTCGAGCGCTGCTCCAGCGATGCGGCGACCGCGCCCTCGAGGTCCAGCCGCGTCCGTTCGACGAGCTCGTCGAGGGTCATGCCTTCGAGAGGATTCAGGTCGGCGGGTGTGACGAGGAACACCCACTTCCCGTCCACTTCCATGGAGACGCCGACGTCGGTCGATCTCGCCGTCACGACCCCGGGACCCCGCTCGGCGACCAC
>DASTOO010000319.1:0-6880 GCA_035762505.1 Candidatus Krumholzibacteriia bacterium | reverse complement strand
AAAGCCGACGCGGTCGTCGATACTGGGCGCGATCTTTCCTCGGTCCTCAGGGATGTTGACGCCCGGGTGGCGTCGGCGCTGGATGCGGAGTCCAAGAAATGAAAGCTGTTCACGAAGTCGTCGATCATCTGAATTCGCTGTTGGAGCGAGCCCGCAAACTCAAGGAGTGTCTTTGACGCTCCCGCCCTCGAGGCGCGCCTGGCATCGCTCACGGCGCGCATGAACGATCCCGAGTTCTGGTCCGACAAGAAGGCGTCCGACGGCGTGATGCGCGAGGCCAGGGGTCTGAGCGCGCGCCTGGAGCCCCTCCGGTCCCTGGAGGTGCGGCTCTCCGACGCCGGGGAACTGCTGCGCATGGCGCGCGAAGAGGGCGACACCTCCGTGCTCGGCGACGTGTCCGATGAGCTAGAGAAGATCGAGACCCTGGTCGCGGAGCAGGAGACGGCCATGCTCCTATCGGGACCCGACGACGGGCGCAACGCCATCGTCACCATCCACTCCGGCGCGGGCGGCACCGAGTCCATGGACTGGGCGGAAATGCTGCTGCGCATGTACACGCGCTTCTGCGAGCGCCACGGCTTCAGCGTGGGCGTGCTGGACATGACCCCGGGCGAAGAGGCGGGCGTCAAGGGCGCGTCCCTGGAAATCAAGGGGCCGTTCGCCTACGGGCGCCTGAAGGCCGAGTCGGGCGTGCACCGCCTGGTGCGCCTCTCGCCGTACGACTCGGCCCACCGCCGCCACACGTCGTTCGCGTCGGTCTTCGTCTACCCGGAGATAGAAGGCGAGATCGAGGTCGACATCAAGGACGACGAGCTACGCATCGACACGTACCGCGCGAGCGGCGCCGGCGGCCAGCACGTGAACAAGACCGACAGCGCCGTGCGCATCACCCACCTCCCGACCGGGATCGTGGTCCAGTGCCAGAACGAGCGCTCGCAGGGGCGCAACCGCGAGAACGCGATGAAGATTCTCCGCGCGCGCCTCTACGCCCTCAAGCAGGAGGAGGAGAAGGCGCGGCTCAACAAGATGATGGAAGTGCAGAAGGATATCGCGTGGGGAAGCCAGATCCGCTCGTACGTCCTGCACCCCTACACGCTGGTGAAGGATCACCGCACGGAGTGGCAGACGGGGAACGCGCAGGCGGTTCTCGACGGCGACCTCGACGAACTCATCGAGGCGTACCTGCACAAGTTCGCCGAGTAGACGCAAGCCGGAGGTGGATGGAGATGGCCGAAGAGCAGGAAGAACGGGAAGGCAGCGGTCTCGAGAGATTGCGCGCCGTGCGCGTCGACAAGATGGAGGCCCTGCGGCGCGCCGGGGTGAATCCGTATCCGTACCGCTTCGCGGTGACGCACGCGGTGGCGGACCTGTTCGCGGGCGAGGCCGCCCTGGTCGAGTCCGGCGCCGAGGTGGCGATCGCCGGGCGCGCGATGGCGTTGCGCGGGCACGGGAAGACGTCGTTCGGGCACGTCGAGGACTCCTCGGGCCGCATGCAGGTCTACGTCCGCCGGGACGAGATCGGCGATGAAGCCTTCGCGCGTTTCGAGGCGCTCGATCTCGGCGACATCATCGGCGTGCGCGGCGCGCTGTTCCGCACGCGCACCAACGAGCTGACGGTGCGCGTCACCTCTTTCGAGGTGCTCGCCAAGTCGCTGCGGCCCCTGCCCGAGAAATGGCACGGCCTCACCGACAAGGAAATCCGCTACCGCCAGCGTTACGTGGATCTGGCGGTGAACCCGGAGGTGCGCGAGGTGTTCCGCCTGCGCAGCGTTCTCGTGGAGACCATGCGCCAGTTCCTGCGCGGGAAGGGCTTTCTCGAGGTGGAGACGCCGATACTGCAGCCGCTGTACGGCGGCGCCGCGGCGCGGCCCTTCACCACGCACCACAACGCGCTCGACATGACCCTGTACCTGCGCATCGCCAACGAGCTCTATCTGAAGCGGCTGCTCGTGGGCGGGTTCGAGCGCGTGTTCGAATTCGCCAAGGATTTCCGCAACGAGGGCATCGACCGCTCGCACAATCCCGAATTCACCATGATGGAGTGCTACGCGGCCTACCTCGACTACAACGACTTCATGGATATGGTGGAAGCGATGGTGAAGACCATCGCGCTGGCACTGAGCCCGGATGGCAAGACGAAGTACGGGGACGTCGTGCTGGATTTTGCGAAGCCCTGGAAGCGCGTGCGATACCTCGATGCGCTCGGGGAGAAAATGAACTTTGATTTTGCGTGCAAGTTG
The DNA here is from genome assembly GCA_035762505.1 of Candidatus Krumholzibacteriia bacterium. Taxonomy (GTDB): domain Bacteria; phylum Krumholzibacteriota; class Krumholzibacteriia; order WVZY01; family JAKEHA01; genus JAKEHA01. The sequence continues at coordinate 4,640 of DASTOO010000319.1, read as the reverse complement.
GTGAACGCGAAGCTGCTCGCGTCCATGGCCCATAACGTTGGTGTTGCGGTGGATCCGACCTTGCCGGCCGCCGCCATTGCCGACGAGCTGTTCAGCGCGCTCGTCGAGCCCGGGCTCATGGAACCAACCTTCGTGTACGACTACCCGAAGGAGCTCTCGCCGCTCGCCAAGGACCACCGCAGCATGCCCGGACTGGTGGAGCGCTTCGAGGGCTACGTCGCGGGCTTCGAGATTTGCAACGCCTTCTCCGAGCTCAACGACCCCATCGAGCAGCGGCGACGCTTCGAGCAGCAGGCGGAGAACCGCGCGCGCGGCGACGACGAGGCGCACCAGCTCGACGAGGACTTCATCCGCGCCCTCGAATACGGCATGCCGCCCGCGGCCGGGCTGGGGATGGGCATCGATCGCCTGACGATGGTGTTCACCGACAGCCACTCGATTCGCGACGTGATCTTCTTCCCGCACATGCGGCCCGAGGACGGTCGATGAATTACGCCCTCTTCATCGCCCGCCGCTACCTCCAGACCAAGAAACGATCCGCGCTCGTCTCGCGCATCACGTCCATCGCGGTCGGCGGCGTCTTCGTCGGCACCATGACGCTCGTGATCGTGCTGTCGGTGATCAACGGCTTCGAGACGGAGCTGCGCCAGCGCATCGTCGGATTCAACACCCACGTGCTCGTCTTCGCGCGGTCCCCGGAGGCGTGGGCGGCGGTGGATACCGCGACCGCGCGCCTCGAGCAGCACGAGGACATCGTGGCCACGGCGCCGTTCATCCGTTCCGAGGCGCTGGCGGCGTACGAGGTCATCCCCGGTCGGCGCACGAAGCTGCGCGGTGTCGTGGTGAAGGGCATCGACCTGGCGCGCGAGCACACCGTCTCATCGGTGGTCGACAGCATCCGCCCGCCCATCGAATCCTTCGACACGAGCTCGTTCGAGGACGACCCGCCGCGGATGGGCGCGGTGCTGGGGCTCGACCTCGCTCTCGACCTCGGGATCGGCCTCGGCGAGGAGTTCAGCATCGTCACCGCGCCGGCCACCATCCGCGGCTCCGACGTCGAGCCGCAGAAGTTCCGCTGCCGGGCGCTGGGTTTCTTCAACAGTGGCATGTACGAGTTCGACTCGCGTTTCGTGTACGTAGACATCCGCGACGCCGCGACGATGTTCGATTTCGAGACCGGCCTGCGGGGCGTCAGCATCGAGACCAGGGACATGTACCGCGCGGAAGCCACCGACGAGAAGCTGCAGCACCTCCTGTCGATGCGCGACTACGGCACCAACAACTGGATACAGCTGAACCAGAATCTCTTCAGCTACATGAAGATCGAGAAGATCCTCATGTTCCTGATGCTGACGCTCATCATCCTGGTGGCGGCGTTCAATCTGGTGGGCATGCTGACCATGGTGATCATGGAGAAGCGCCGCGAGATCGGGATCCTCCGCTCCATCGGCGCCTCCGGCCGGGGGGTCATGTCGATCTTCATGCTGGAGGGCACCGCCATCGGCGTGCTGGGGACGGTGGGGGGCCTCGTGACCGGGCTTCTTGCATGCGGCGTCCTGGACCGGATCGGGCTCTCGCTCCCCGGGGATGTCTATTTCATCAAGACCCTGCCGGTTCTGGTCCAGTGGCAGGACCTCCTGCTCATCGGGGCAAGCTCGGTGGTCATTTGTTTCCTGGCCACCGTCTATCCGAGCTGGGAAGCGAGCCGACTGACCCCGGTGGAGGCGATCCGTGATCTCTAAGCCATTATGTAACAATGCGTTTCATTGCGGACTGCTTCGGACGGTGGGGTTGTTTTTTGCCTCCCCGGGGGTTAGATTGTGAGTGCTCAACCGATTCTCGAGGCCCGTGGCATCCAGCGCCGCTACCGGGGCGCCGGGGTCGATGTCGACGTCCTGCGGGAAGTGTCGCTCTCGGTCGAAGAAGGGCAAGTGGTTTGCATCGTCGGGGCCTCGGGGGTCGGCAAGAGCACCCTGCTCCACATCCTGGGGTCCCTGGACCGGCCGGATGCGGGGACGGTGACGATCCGCGGCGCGGACATCCACGCGCTGGCGGGGGCCGCGCTGGACGGGCTCCGGAATACGACCCTCGGGTTCGTGTTCCAGTTCCACTTCCTCCTGCCGGATTTCACGGCCTTGGAGAACGTGATGATGCCCGGGCTGGTGGCGCGGAGGTCGCTCGCGGACGCGGCCCGCGGCGCCCGCCACTGGCTGGAGCGGGTCGGACTCGGGGAGCGGCTGAACCACCGGCCCGGCGAGCTCTCGGGCGGAGAGCAGCAGCGCGTCGCCATCGCCCGGGCGCTCGTGAACGAACCCGCGGTCGTGCTCGCCGACGAGCCGACGGGAAACCTGGACGACGAAACCGGCGAGGGGATTCATCGCCTAGTCCGCGAACTGGCGCAGAACGAGGCGAAGACGTTCGTGGTCGTGACGCACAAGCGCCAGTTTGGCGCGTTTGCGGATCGGATGCTGGTGCTGGCCGACGGGCGGCTGTCGGACCTGGAGCGTTGAGCATGGTGCTCTGCCAGAATTGCAAGAAGAACCCGGCCAAGGTTCACTACACCGAGATCGTGAACAACAGCATGGTCGCGATGAACCTGTGCATGGAGTGCGCGGAGCAGAAGGGCATCGACGTGCAGAAGGCCGGCAACTACGGGCTGGGCGACCTCGTCGCCGGCCTGATCGACAGCACGGCGGGCTCGGAGGCGGAGCGCATCTCGCGCGTGCGTTGTTCGACCTGCGGCTACGAGTATTCGGACTTCAAGAAGGTCGGCCGCCTCGGATGTCCCGACTGTTACCTCGCCTTCGAGGCGCAGCTGGTGGCGGTGCTGCGACACGTGCATGGCAGCACCCAGCATGCCGGCAAGAAGGCGGTCCGCACCAGCGAGCGGGCCGCCATCCGCGAGCGCGTGGCGGCGCTGCGCGAGGATCTCTCCCTCGCCATCCGGGCGGAGGAGTACGAGCGCGCGGCCTCGCTGCGCGACGAGATCAAGGAACTGGAATCGAAGGTCGAAGAGGAACTGTGAGCAGCATCGACTGGAACGATGTCATCGCGCGCCCGGGCGCCTGGCTGGCCGGGGGCGGAGAGGAGAACGAGATCGTCCTCTCCAGCCGGGTCCGCATCGCGCGCAACCTCCACGGGCACCGATTCACCCACAACTGCGACAACGCGGAACTCGGCGACATTCTCCGGAAGTCGCTGGACGCCGCCCGCGCCACGCGGGCCTTTGCGCATAGCCGGTACGTGCCGATGGGGGAAATATCCACGCTGGACCGCCAGTTGCTGGCCGAGCGCCACCTCGTCAGCCGCGAATTCATCAGCCAGTCGGCGAGCCGCGGCCTCCTCTTCGTTCCCGACGAGAGTGTCAGCCTGATGATCAACGAGGAGGATCACCTGCGCATCCAGGGATTCGCGCCCGGCTTCGACGTGGGAGGGGCCTTCCGGCTCGCCAGCGACCTGGACGACGAGATCGGCCCGGGGCTGGATATCGCCTACAACGACCGCCTGGGGTTCCTGACGGCCTGTCCCACCAACCTCGGCACCGGGATGCGGGTTTCGGTCCTGATCCACCTGCCGGGGCTGGTGCACAGCAAGGAGATCCACAAGCTCCTCGAGTCCCTGCGTAAGCTGAACCACTCGATCCGCGGGTTCTTCGGGGAAGGATCGGAAGTGATGGGGAACTTCTTCCAGCTGTCCAACAGCGCCGCCCTGGGGACGCCCGAGGACGTGCTGGTGAAGAACTTGCGCGAGATGGTGACCAAGGTGATCGTGTACGAGCGCCGCTCGCGGGAGATGCTGTTTCGCAAGGCACAGAGCTTGCTCGAGGATAAGGTCTGGCGGGCCTATGGCCTCCTTCGTTATGCTCGCACTGTCAGCACCAAGGAATCGTTGAGCCTGATCTCCGCGGTTCGGCTCGGGGTCGGGGCGGGACTCGTAACCGACGTGCCCATCCAGACGCTGAACGAACTGCTCGTGTACATCCAGCCGGCCCACCTGCAGAAACGCAAGGGGACCACCATGGATGCGCAGCAGCGGGACGTGGCTCGCGCTGAGCACATTCGCGGAGCCCTGGCCCGCGCGGCCCGCTAGGCAACCGGAGGAAGAGAGCACCCATGCAGGATCGTTTCACCGATCGCGTTCGCAAGGTCATCTACTACGCCCGCGACGAGGCCGCGCGCCTCCAGCACGACTACATCGGCACCGAACACCTTCTGCTCGGGATCGTGCGCGAGGGGGAGGGCATCGCCGCCAAGGTGCTGGCCAAGCTCGAGCTCGACTTCGAACAGATCCAGCAGGCCGTGGAGAACATGGTGAAGAGCTCGGGTGGCACGCTGACCATCGGCGAGATTCCGTTCACGCCGCGCGCCAAGCGCGTGCTGGAGCTGGCCATCGAAGAGGCGCGCCTGCTGGGGCACAACTACGTCGGCACCGAGCACCTCCTCCTGGGGCTGATCCGCGAGGGCGAGGGGGTGGCGGCGCAGGTGCTCGCCGAGCTCGGCGTGGACCGCAAGCGCGTGCGCGAAGAGGTGCTGAAGCTCCTCGGCCCCACCACCAGCGTCAAGACGCGCAAGGCCAAGAAAGAGAAGAGCGACACCCCGAACCTCGACCAGTTCGGCCGCGACCTCACCCAGATGGCGCGG
>DASTOO010000318.1:0-5298 GCA_035762505.1 Candidatus Krumholzibacteriia bacterium | reverse complement strand
AATGAAGACTCGAGGGGCGAAAACGAGTTCATGGGTTCGAACCTCTAGTGACCGGCGCCCTTGCCCCACAGCTCTTCGAGGCGTTTGTCGCGGCCGCAGCCCTTCCGGTACTGTTGATAGTGTTCGGGGTTGTTCAGGTAGAAGTCCTGGTGATAATCCTCCGCCGGCCAGAACTCGCCGGCGGGCGTGATCTTCACTGCCACGGTTCCCAACTTCTCCTCCACCTTGCGGCGTGATTCCTCGGCGAGGCGCTTCTGCTCCTCGTCGTGATAGAAGATCTCCGGGCGGTACTGCGGGCCCCAGTCGCAGAACTGGTGATCGCCGGCGGTGGGGTCGACGTTGCGCCAGAAAACGTCGAGCAGCTGCGCGTACGTCACCTTCTCCGCATCGTACTCGATGTGCAGCGCTTCGCAATGCCCCGTCTTCTTGCTCGATACCTGCTCGTAGGTGGGGTTCTTTTCCGTGCCGCCGGTATAGCCGGAGGTCGTCGACTCGACGCCCTTCACATCGTCGAACGGCCCCTCCATGCACCAGAAGCAGCCGCCGGCAAACGTGGCCACCGCGGGCTCCCTCCCGTCCTTCGCCCCGGCGGCGTGCGGGGCGGCCGCCGTCATCGACGCGACGAGACCCCAGAGTGCCAATATCGACCTGCGCATGTTCGTGTCCTCCCGGCGGTTGTGAGTCTACATCCCCGGCATTCTACGGGCCAACGGTCCATTTTGGATGCCGGATCACACCGCCGATGAATGGGCGGTAGACAAGTTCCGGCCTCGCGGCTATGTTGAAATAGCCCGAACCGTCACAGTGGGGGGACTGTGCCGTATGACTCAAAGGACGCTTGTCGCGCTCGCCCGGCGGGTCTGCCGCCAGGGGCTGTGTCAGATGCTGGATACGATTCCGGGGGTGTCCGTGGTCGGAGAAGCCGATGACGGGCACATGGCGCTGGCACGCGCCCGCGAACTCCGTCCCGACATCACCATCCTCGAAATCAATCTGCCTTCGCTGAACGGCGTGGAGACCACCCGCCAACTCATGGCGGAATGCCCCGAAATGGCCGTTGTCGCCGTTTCCACGGCAACCGACTGGCCCCTGGTCACCGGCGTGCTGGAGGCGGGTGCGCGGGCCTTCGTGCTGACGGATGGAGGCGTTTCGGAGATAGAGGAGGCGATCCGCGCCATCGGGAACGGGCACGTTTACCTGAGCCCGGCCGTGGAGGATCGTGTCGTGACGACCCTCGATCGCAACGGAAGAGCGTCCGCCGGCATCCTCACCCCGCGGGAACGCGAGGTGCTGCAGCTCCTGGCGGAGGGCAAGTCGACGCGCCAGGCGGCGGAGATTCTCTGCGTCAGCGCCAAGACCATCGAGACCCACCGCATGCACGTAATGAGGAAGCTGAACATCCACAATATCGCGGAACTGACCAAGTACGCGATTCGCAACGGAATCACCACCGTCGGCTGAGCGGCGGCCTTTCAGCGACAATCGCATGCGCGGGTGCGCGGCGGGGAATCCCCAGTGATATCCTGATCAGGAATACAGAAGTATAAAATCAGTGATTTCCTGATTCTACTCGCGGATGACCTGTCCGCGCGGCACTTCCGGACGCGCCTGTTTTCTCCGCCCGCCCTCGTCGCGTGCCACCCTCGCGCGCGTGGCCGCAGAGTTGCTACCGGCACCCGTGGCGCCTCGAACGCGGCCGGGAGCCGCGCACCGGGAGCGCAATCCGAACACATTCGTGGGAAGAGTTCCTTCAACCGGGAGACGACATGCTGTTCGCGACATCACCCGTTTCCACGCCCGGGCGTTCGTCCGGCCGCACCGGCCTTCCCCGCCGCTCATGGGCCAACTGGGCTCTGCTGGCGGGAACGTTCGTCCTTACCACCGTGGGGCTGAGCCTTATCATCGCGACGCTCCTGCCGGAGCGTCTCGTGAGTCCGTGGCCCTGGGTGCGGACCGATCTCGCGCTCGTGGTCGCGTGCCTGTTCCTCGTGCTCACCCTCGTCCTCCATCTGACGAACGAGCAGCGGCACATCGACGGCCTCAACGAGCAATTCATCAAGCTGAACAATGAAGTCCACGAGAACGCGCGGCGGAGACTGTATGCGCTGCTCGATCTGAGCCGCGTGATGGGCATGCAGAGTGATCCGCAGAACGTCTTCGACTGCATCACGAAGTCGTGCGTGGACACCTTCCACTGCGACCAGGCGTCGCTGATGCTGTTCAACGAGCAGCGGCGCGTGCTCGTGGTGCGTTCCGCGCACGGCCACCAGGACGTGTCGCGGATTCTCGGGCACGAACAGCCCATCGGCCAGGGGATCGCCGGCTGGGCCGCGCTGCACGAGAAGCCGCTGATCATCGGGCGCGAGACGGTGCTCGCCGAGAGCCCGGAGCTGAAACTCTCGCACCCGCACCTCTCGGCCGCGATCGTCGTGCCGATCATTCTGCGCGACGAGCTGGTCGGCGTGGTGAACATCAGCAGCCGTTCGCCCGACGTCAGCTACGACGAGGACGACATGCGCGCGCTCAAGGTGTTCGCGGAGAACGCGGGGACCTGTATCCGGAACACGGAGCGCGCGCAGTGGATGCGGACGACGATCGAGAGCCTGCAGGAACAGCTGGCGCGCGCGCAGCAGACGCTCCCCTCGTGAGCGCGGCGCGGCGCAGTCGTGGGAGGCAACGCAGGTGGGTACGAGTGTGTGGGTGATGGCGGCGCTGGCGATGGTGTCGCCGCAGCGCCCGGCGGTTCCGATGCCGTCGGTGTGGGCCGGGCCGGAGGCCGTGGCCGTGGTTGGCAACGTCCGGTTGGAGCTTACGGTCGATCCCACGGGTCCGCAGCTGCCGGGCTCCGAGCTGACGTACGCGATGCGCTACCGGAACCTGGGGACCAAGTCCATCGCGAACATCGTCATTCTCGATCGGGTCCCGGACCACACCCAGTTCAAGGTTGGTTCCGCGCAGATCGGCACCCCACCCCCGTCGGTGGCGTCGATCACACCGCAGTATTCGAGCGACGGGGGTGCGACCTGGACGTACGTGCCCATGAGTGGTGGCGGCGGCGCGCCCCCGTCGTTCGATGCGAACGTGACCCACGTTCGCTTCCTTCTGGTGGGCCTCTTGCACTCGGGAATCGTCCCGACGGTCGGAGTCAGTTTTACCGTCCGCATTCGCGACTAACCCCTCCGAATGCGACGCTCCGGCCGGCCGGGACGGCAATAAAAGAGCGCGGGGCGAAGTGCCCCGCGCTCTCGCTTTTCCGTAGAACGGAACGGTTCGACGAACGGTCTAGTATCGGTCGCGACCGCCGCCGAAGCCGCCACGGCCGCCGCCGCCACCAAAACCACCACGGCTGCCACCACGACCGCCTTCGGTCTTGGGGCGCGCGATGTTGACAGTGAGCGTGCGCGAAGCAACCTCGCGGTTGTTCAGCTTCTCGACCGCCTGCGCGGCCGCCTCATCCGTCTCCATCTCCACGAAGCCGAAGCCACGGGGACGGCCGGTCTCGCGGTCCATGACGAGCGAAACGCTCGCCACGGGACCGACCTCGGAGAACAGCTCGCGCAGATCCTGCTCGGTGGTGGTGTAATTCAGGTTGCCGACATAGAGTTTGCGATTCATGAATCAGATTCCTTTTCGAAACATACTGACTGATACCACGGTCCCGCACGCGAACGTGCGTGTTCCGCGTCTTGCGCTCAAACGAAACTGGGGGTCGCTTAACCTGAGAAAGGGGAGGCGAGTCTCGAGTCCTGACTTGAACGCGGCTTCTTGACGGGGAGGAAGATACCAGCCCCGGGGCGGGGTGTCAACACGATTTCGGCTCACTCCCAGTACGTGCCCCAGCGCGCGTCCACGCGGCGCACCGTCGCGGGGTCCATTTCGACCGCGGCGGGGTAACCCGGCTTCCAGGTTGCGTCGATCCCCATGACGCCCTCGTAGAGCGGCTGCACCCCCGTCAGTGACGCGCGCGTGAAGGCGAGGTCGCGGGCCGGATCGAAGCGCGTGAAGATCCCCCAAAGCGTGTCGACGTCGTCGTCCAGGTTCACGTCGGGGCTCACGACGGCGATCATCTTGAGACCCGCGAGAGCGGGCGCCGCGACGAGCGCCTCCAGCGTTCGGCGTCCGGCGTCCTGCCCGACGCGATCGATCTGCACGACGAGCAGCGCGTCCTCCCACACCTTCCAGCGGCGCACGCCGGGCGCGAACCGGGCGGGGTCGCCCGACATCGGCGCCGCGGCGGGCGCCTCCGTTGCGCCGGCCGCGGGCGCGCGTCCGCCCGAGTACTGCGCGCGACTCCCGGTGGCGTCCAGGATCATGCGGCTCCCGAGGTGCATCTTGAAGCTGGTGAAGTCGAGCGTGTCGAGCGGGGCGCGCGAAATGAGATGGAAGTGCTCGCGCGGGTCGAAGTGCGCGCGGATCGAGCGCAACACCGCGCGGAAGTCCCGCGCGTCCACGTCGCGATCGACGAGCACCACCACCTTGCTCAAGCCCAGCTGCCCTTCGCCCAGGAGACCCATCGCCGTGCGGACGGGCTCGCGCGTGTAGCGCGCCTCGACGCTGGCGACGAGCAGGTTGTGGAAACCGGCCTCGTAGTACGCCCACACGTCGCGCACCTCCGGACGCATGAGACGGATCAGCGGCCCGAGGATCATCTGCGACGCGTCGCCCATGTAGCGATCCTCCTGGGGCGGCTTCCCCACCACCGCGGCCGGGTACACGGGCCGGCGCCGGCGCGTGAGCGTCTTCACGCGGAACACCGGAAAATCCGCGGGGTCGCAGTAGTGCCCGAAGTGGTCGCCGAAGGGCCCTTCCACGCGGCGCTCGTGCGGGCGCACCTCTCCTTCCAGGATGAACTCCGCGTCGGCGGGAACGTCGAGGTCGATGGTGCGGGCGCGCGCGAGGCGCGTGGCGCGCGCGCGCAGAATCCCCGCGAATGCGATCTCTTCGAGCGCCTCCGGGAGCGGAAAGATGCCCGCGAGCATGAGCGCGGGATCGGCGCCGAGCGCCACCGCGACCGGGAGCGCGTTGCCCTGCTTCTCCGCTTCGTGGTAGTGGAATCCCCCGCCCTTGTGGATCTGCCAGTGCATGCCGGTGGTCGCGCCGTCGAAGACCTGCATGCGATAGATGCCGGCGTTGGTCTTTGCGGTCCGCGGGTGGCGCGTGAAGACCAGCGGGAAGGTAATGAACGGTCCGCCGTCCTGGGGCCAGCAGGTGATCACCGGGAGCGCGCCGAGGTCGGGCGACCGGTCGATGAACTCGTGCGCGCGACCCCGGCCCGTTCGCTTCGGACGGAACGCGATG
>DASTOO010000317.1:0-6258 GCA_035762505.1 Candidatus Krumholzibacteriia bacterium | reverse complement strand
ACGCGGGCGTCCAGTCCGACAAGATCGTCCGGCTGTAGCCGCGGCACACGCAACAGGAGAAACAGCAATGGCCACCTATCTGGTCACCGGCGGCGCCGGCTTCATCGGATCGAACATCGTCGACGAACTGCTCCGGCGCGGCCACGCGGTGCGCGTGCTCGACAACTTCGCCACCGGCCGCGCAGAGAACCTGGAGGAGTCGCGCGAGCGCATCGAGCTGATCCGCGGCGACGTCCGCGACGCGGACGCGGTCGATCGCGCCGTCGCGGGCTGCGACTTCGTGCTGCACCAGGCCGCGCTGGCCTCGGTGCCGCGCTCCATCGCCGACCCGGTGGCGAACAACGAGGTCAATGTGCAGGGAACACTCCACGTCCTCATGGCCGCACAGCGGCACGGGGTGAAGCGGGTGGTGTATGCGTCCTCGTCATCGGTGTACGGGGACAGCGAGGAGTTGCCCAAGGTCGAGAAGATGCCGCCGAACCCGAAGTCGCCCTACGCGGTTGCGAAGCTGGCCGCCGAGTACTACTGCCGCGTCTTCGCGGAGCTGCACGGGATGACGACGGTCGCCCTGCGTTACTTCAACGTCTTCGGTCCGCGTCAGGATCCGAGCTCCCAGTACAGCGCGGTCATCCCGATCTTCGTCAGGGCGCTGGTCGAGGGACGCGCGCCGACGATCCACGGCGATGGCGAGCAGTCGCGCGACTTCACGTACATCGCCAACGTCGTCGCGGCCAATCTGCTGGCCTGCGACGCGAACGTGCGCGGCGGGAAGGTGTACAACATCGCCTGTGGCGGACGCTACACGCTCAACGAGCTGTACGCCGCCCTGGCGGGGCGGGTCGGTTCCACGATGAAACCGGTTTACGGTCCGCCCCGCGCGGGCGACGTGAAGCACTCGATGGCGGGCATCGACCGCATCGAGCGCGAGCTGGGATACGAGGTGTCGGTGCCCTTCGCGGAAGGCATCGAGCGCACCGTGCGCTGGTATCAGCAGGTCGGCCTGAAGGCGCAGCGATGATGGAGGTTCTTGCGTCGTGAACACATTCCTGTCCTGGATGCGGAGTCCCTGCGGCCGGATCATCGTCGGCCTCGTCATCTTCACGTACGCCAGCGCCGCGCTGGGCGTGTCTTACCCGCGGGCGCAGGTGCAGCCCCCCGTCGCGCCGGGTGCGACCCCCGGCGCCGAGTACCGGGTCGGCCCCGGCGACCACATCTTCCTGTCGGTTCCGCAGCGCCAGGATCTGAACAGGGAACTCACCATCAACGAGAAGGGCGAAGTGACGCTGCCGCTGGTGGGCAACGTCGCGGTGACGGGACTGACGGCGGGCGAGATCGGAAGCCGCCTCCTGCAGGCCTTGCGCGAGTACTACCCGAGCATCAAGTCGGTGGACGTCACCGTGACGCGCGCGCTGAGCAACGTGATCTTCGTCAGCGGCGACGTGAAGATCCCGGGCAAGTACTCGTTCTCGGAATCGATCAACGTATGGGAGGCGATCCGCGAGGCGGGCGGCCCCATGCCAACGGCGACCCTGACCACCGTGCGCGTGATCCAGGACCGCTCCCGCGGGGGACAAAGCTTCGTCGTGGACGTGCAGGCGGCCATCGACGGCGGGTCGGTGCAGGACCTGCCCATCCTGAAGCCGGGGGACACGGTCCTCGTTCCGGCCAAGGAAGAGGTCTACACCGGATCGTCCGGCGTCAACGTGTTCGGCGCGGTGGTGCGGCCCGGCGCGTTCCCACTTGCCGCCCGCCAGGACCTGATGAGCGCGCTCATGGTGGCGGGTGGCCCCAACGAGCGCGCCAAGCTGAGCAACATCAAGATCGTCCGCCCCGAACCGGACGGCACGGCGCAGACCATCAAGATCAACCTGGACAAGTTCCTCGAGAAGGGCGACATGAAGCACAACCCGCGCCTGTTCTCGGGGGACACCGTGCACATCGCGAGCAAGACGATCAACGCGGCCAACCTGGGCGTCGTCCTGGGCTTCATCACGGCGATCGGCACGATCGTGCTGCTCTACTACACGATCCAGAATGAAGTGCAGGCGGATCAATCCACGGGACTGTGAGCCGCCCGGCCCGCGTCGTTGAGAGCTGTTGGAAGTTGTAGTTGACGAGCCGTGCGTAAGATCACACCGCAAGACCAGGAACCCGGTTTCCGCCTCAACCTGGGCGAGTACGCCCGCGTTCTGTGGCGCAAGCGCTACTTCCTCCTCGTTCCGCTGATCATTTCCGTGATCGTCTCGAACATCGGGGTGCGCTTCCTCGTGCCGGAGTACGAGTCGAGCTCGGTGATCCGCCTGGGCAGCACGACCTCGGTCGACACGGAAGTGGATCGCTTCTTCCAGAGCGACGTGCGCCGGCGCTCGCGCGACGCCGAAGTCGGGCTGCAGCTCGAGGCGGACATCCTGGGCAGCGCCTTCCTCGACGAGCTGATCCGGCGCCTGCGCATGGACCAGGACCCGCACCTCATCGCCATGGCCGAGCATCAGCGCGCCACGCAACACCCGGGTGTCACGGTGGACGAGCTGGTGATGCGCCGCCTGCGCGCATTCCTGAAGAAGCGCATCAGCATCGACCGGGAGGGGCCGAGCATGTTCCGCGTCGCCTACGCCGACGCGAACCCGGAGGCCTGCTACATCGTCACGGACGCTATCACCCGGCTGTACATCGAGTTGCAGCGCCGCCAGGCGAACCAGGCGCTGCAGGACGTCAGCGAGTTCAGCGAGGAGCAGCTCGCCGTGTACAAGGAGCGCCTCGACCGGTCCGAGCGGGAGCTGGCGAGGTTTCAGGAGCAGCTGGCGCAGCGGAGCACGTCTTCCAATCCCGTCAACCAGGGGAACGTCACGCTGGCGGATCGCCTGCGCAATGACCTCGACCTCGGCATCCGCAGCGCCGAGTCCACGCTGGACCGGATCCGCGGTCCGATGGCGGCGCAGTTGAAGGGCGTTCCCAATCGGGACCGGGTATTGAGCGACCCGGAGCTGCGCAAGCTCGTCAGCGATCTCACCACGCGCAGAGAATCGGAGCTCTTGGGCGAGTTGACTTCCGGTACCGGAAGCGGCACCACCCCGGGCGGGGAGAGCGCCATCGCCAACACCCAGCAGGCGATCCAGCGGCGCCTGTCGGCGGTCGTGAGCGCGAGGTTCCCGGATCTTGCCCCGGACTACCGCCCGATCGTGGTCGAATACTTCTACCAGCAGGCGGAGATCGACGCGCTGGTCCAGAAGCGCTCGCGGCTCGACGGCTACATCCGCGCCTTCCGCTCGCAGGTGCAGACCGCACCGCAGATGGACACCGAGCTCGCGCGCCTGCGCCAGGAAGTGGAGCGCAACCGCACGCTCTACGACACGTTCGCCAACGCCGCGCGCACGACCCAGATCAGCCGCGAGGCACAGAACACCGAGCTGGGAGCCACCGTGTTCCTGGTCGAAGCCGCCAGCAAACCGCTGGCGCCCGTGCGCCCCGACCGGGTCAAGATCATGGTGCTCGCGTTCGTGCTCGGTATAACGGTCGGCTCGGCCGGGCTGCTGCTCACCGAGTTCACCGATTCGTCCTTCCGTTCCGTGGAGGACGTGGAGAGGACCCTGGGCCTCAAGGTGCTCGGAACGGTGCCCCGTTTCGAGAAGTCGCGCTGGAGGCACGACGCGGCCCGCAAGCGCGTGGTCGTCTGGGGCGTCACCGTGGCCGTGCTGCTGGGTGTCGCGCTGTCCGCGTTCTATTTTTATGGAAAGTCGACTCGCGAGCAACTGATCGACCTGGACCTTTCGAACACGCCAGCGACCTCGACGCAGGGGCAGTAGCATCATGAACGCTTCCCGGCACCAGACAATCTTCGACCAGTACGACGGCGAGTCTCCCATCGCCACGGAACTGCGCCGGCTCTACCACAACGCCAAGCGCGGCGAGGATGGCCGCCACTACAAGTCGTTCCTCATGACCAGCTCGACCCGCGCGGAGGGAAAGAGCACTATTTCGTCGTGGCTCTCGGTCACGATCGCCCAGTTTCCCACCAAGAAGGTGCTCCACGTGGACGCCGATCTGCGGCGACCCCGCGCGCACACGATCTTCGGCCTGGAGAACGCGGTCGGGCTGAAGGACTGCCTCGCCAACCACGTCGACCCGATGGACGTGGTGAAGAAGACGCCCATTCCGAACCTGAGCGTGATCACCGCCGGCGAGCGCACGTCGCAGCCGGGCAAGCTCTTCGAGTCGGAGCACCTCAAGGAAGTGCTCAACAAGCTGGAGTTCTACTACGACATCGTGATCGTGGACAGCGCGCCGGTGCTCGCGGTCAGCGACACACTCTTTCTGTGCTCCGAGATCGAGGCCGTGATGCTGGTCGTGCTGGCGGGCGTGACCCCGCGCGAGGTCGTTCAGCGGACCAAGGACGTGCTGGATGATTCCCGCGCCAACCTGGTCGGCGTGGTATTGAACAATGCCACCCAGGTGCTGCCGTACTACTACGATTACAAGTATTATGGCTACACCGCACAGGATACGAAGTAGCCGGCCGCGGCGGATCCCATGAAGGTCCTCGTCTCCACCGGCATCTTTCCCAATCGCTCCGACCCGACCCGCGGCGTCTACGTCTTCCAGCAGGTCGCGGCTCTGTCCCGGCGCATTCCCGTCGCGGTGGTGGCGCCGGTTCCGTTCATTCCGCCCCTCCTGCGATCGATCCGCTACCGCGCGTTCGCGGACGTCCCGCGGCGCGACGTGCTCGACGGCGTGGCGGTGTCGTATCCCCGCTACGTCGTCATCCCGAAGTTCTTCCGCTTCCTGCACGGATTCTTCGTGTTCCTGTGCACGCTGCCCGTGCACCTGCGCGCGGCGCGGGCTCTCCAGCCGGACGTGGTGCTCTCGTTCTTCGCGTATCCCTACGGGTTCGCGGCGGTGCTGCTGGCCGGTGTGTTGCGTCGGCCCGCCGTGGTGAGCTGCCGGGGGAGCGACATCAACCACCTGGCGCGTCCCTTTCTCCGCCGACGCCTGATCGCCTGGTCGTTGCGGCGTTGCCACACGGTGGTCGTCGTGAGCCGCGCCCTCGGCGACGAAGTCGCCGGCCTCGGCGTCGAGCGCACGCGTATACGCGCCATTCCCAACGGAATCGACGTCGAGCGCTTCCGCCCGGGGGATCGCGCGGCCGCGCGACGGACGCTCGGTCTGCCGCTCGGGGAGCGTCTCGCGGTGTGCGTGAGCCGGCTCAGCCACGAGAAGGGCATCGATCTCCTCGTCGAGGCCGCGGCGCGGCCCGACGCCGCCGGCGTGCACGTCGTGGTGGTGGGTGACGGACCCGAGCGCCCGGCCCTCGAGGCGCGGCGCGACGCCCTCGGCCTCTCGTCCCGCGTCCGCTTCACGGGGACGCGTCCGCACGGCGAAATCCCGCTGTGGCTCGCCGCCGCCAACGTGGTGGTGCTGTCGAGCCGAAGCGAGGGGCACCCCAACGCGGTGGTGGAAGCGCTCGCGTGCGGGCGCCCGGTGGTTGCGACGCGCGTCGGAGGCGTGCCGGACATTCTGACGAACGATGAACTCGGCGTCATCGTGGCGCCGGGCGACGCCGGCGCGCTCGCAGCCGGCATCCGCGCCGCGTTCGCGCGCCCGTGGGACACGGGCCGCCTGACGAAGGCCGCGCACGCGCGGACCTGGGACCGTGTCGCCGACGAGCTGTACGCCGTCCTCGCGGACGCTGCCGGCAAGCGGCAGGCGGCGGCGGGTAACGGGCGGGTGATGGCACGATGACGGAACGGCGTCTGCGCGTTGCGATCGTGGGGTGCGGGAAGATCGCCGACGGGCACGTCGGCGAGCTGCAGAAGATGCGCGACGTCGAGATCGCCGGCGTGTGCGATCTCGAGCTGCTGATGGCCGAGCAGCTGGCGGCGCGCTTCGGCATCGGGCACTACACGGACGACTTTCATGGCCTCCTCATGGAAACGAGACCGGACGTGGTCCACATCACCACGCCGCCGCAGTCCCACCTGTCCCTCGCCCGCCAGGCGATGGACGCGGGCGCGCACGTGTACTGCGAGAAGCCGCTCGCCCTGGACGAGCCCGGAACGGACACGATGATCCGCCACGCCGAGGCCACGGGGCGCAAGCTCACGGTCGGCCACAGCTTCCACTTCGACCCGCCCGCTCTGGTAATGCGGCGCCTCGTCGCGCAGGGGGTGATCGGAGACCCCGTTCACGTGGAGAGCCATTTCGGCTACAACCTGTCCGGCCCCTTCGGCGCGGCCATGCTCGCGGATTCGTCGCACTGGGTGC
>DASTOO010000316.1:0-5321 GCA_035762505.1 Candidatus Krumholzibacteriia bacterium | reverse complement strand
CCGACGGACCTGTACGACGTGAGCGGCGGACCGTCGGGGACTCTGGCCGTGGGGATCAACGGGGCGATCTATCGCCGAGGCAACGGCAGCTGGACGAAGATCATCCCTACCACGCTCGTGTTTGACAATCTCAACGCGTACGTGAGCGTCGCCGGCGACGAAGCCTACATCGTCGGCAACGACGGCCGCATTCTCGCGTACAACGGACTCGCGTGGACCACGGGAGCACCGCCGATAGCGGCGGACCTGTTCGACGCCGCGCTCGGCCTGCCCGACGACGAGTACCGCGTCATCGCGGTGGGTGAGTCGGGCACGATCATCGGGCATCGCCCGCCGCCCGCGGCCGGATGGCAGACGCTGCACAGCCCCACGAACGCCTCGCTCTTCGCACTCGCGCGCGGTCCCGCCGGCCGTCTCTACGCGGTCGGACAGAGCGGCGCCGTAATCGCCTACGACGGGAGCGCGTGGTTCATCGTTCCATCGCCCACGCTGAAGCCGTTGCGCTCCGCATGGTCCGACGGCGCGAGCCTCTTCGTCCTGGGCGGCGAGCAGTCGGGCGGGCCGGTGCTCCTGCGCTACGGTGCACCTTGATCTCGCCCCGCCGCGCGCTTATGCTCTGACCCGTGACCACTTCCCTTCGAGCCGCGCCGTGAACGTCATGCGTCGTTCCATCGCCGCCGCCGGAGCGCTGGCGGTGCTCGCGCTCGCCGCGTGCTCCGACACCGTCGTCCTCCCTCCCCCGCCGCCCGGCTACGCGTTCGTGCCCGAGATCGCCGAGATCGGTTCCTTCCACGACGTGTGGGCCGCCGCGCCGGACGACATCTGGGCGGTGGGCGGCCGCGGCCTCATTCTGCACTATGACGGCACGCTGTGGTCGCGCGCCACGAGCGGCGTCAGCGAAGAGATCAATGCGGTGTGGGGCGACGGCAACGGGATCGTGCACGCGGTCGGCAACAACGGCCTGATCCTCCGCTTCGACGGTTCCGCCTGGCTTCCCGTCACGTCGCCTACTGTCGAAGGGCTCAACGCGATCTGGGGAACGGCCGCCGGCGACGTGTTCGCGGCCGGAAACCAGGGGACCATCATTCACTACGACGGCAACGCTTGGTCGCCCCAGCAGACCGGCGGATCGACCGTTCATCTGCGCGGCATCTGGGCGTACTCGCCGACGGTCGCGTTCGCGGCCGGCAACGGCGGCGCGATCCTCTCCCTCTCGGGCGGCGCCTGGTCGACGCTCGCGCCGGTGACGACGGAGCACCTGCGCGGCGTGTTCGGATTCTCCGACAGCGACGTGTTCGTGGCCGGAAACAACGGCCTCATGCTCCACTACGACGGCGTCTCGTGGACTCCGCAGGCAACCGGCGTCACGCGCTGGCTGCAGGGGTTCTGGGGGGAGACGTCGAGCGACCTCTTCGTGTGCGGCGAGGGCGGAACGGTGCTTCACTACGACGGCGCGGCGTGGACGCGCTTCACCTCCAATATATTCACGACGCAGTTCTTCGAGGGCATGAGCGGAACCGCCGGCGACAACGTCGTCGCGGTGGGCACGCTCGGCACCGTGATCCGTTACGACGGCGCTGAGTGGAAAAAGGAGCTGAGCGACGTGGGCGCCATCGTGCGTCGCGGGCTGTGGGGGACTTCGAGCAACGACCTGTTCCTGGTCGGCACCTACGGCGAGGTGTTCCGGCGCGCCGGTGGCGGCTGGTCGTTCCAGGCCGGCGGACGCCCGCAGTCGCTGAACGACGTGTGGGGCGCGGGGGGCGAGGTGTTCGCGGTGGGCGACGGGGGCCTCGCGCTGCGCTGGGACGGAACGGCGTGGTCCGTCACGAACACGGGCACGGCGGAAGGGCTGAACGGCGTGTGGGCCGCCGCTCCCGACGACGCGTTCGCGGTCGGAAACAACGGCGCGATCCTCCATTGGGACGGGTTCGCGTGGGCGCCGCACGCGAGCGGAAGCGCCCGCGTGCTCCACGACGTGTGGGGCGTGTCCGCGGACGACGTCATCGCCGTCGGCAACGACGGACTCGTGCTCCGTTACGACGGATCATGGACCGAAGAAGCCCGGCTCGACGCCGTCGCGCTGCGCGGCGTGTGGGGCACGTCCGCGTCCAACGTGGTCGCGGTCGGAACCGGCGCGGCGGGACAGGGCAACGTATTTCGCTTCGACGGTGTCTCGTGGAAGAAGGAGGACATCGGAACCTCCGCCGCCCTCGAAGGGGTGCACGGCGTCTCCGCCGACCATCTCTTCGCCGTCGGCATCGGTGGCGGCGGGATCGGCACCTTCCGCGACAGCTTCTTCCACTTCGACGGCTCCGAGTGGCGGCGTTCATCCACGCAGAGCTTCGTGCACTTCTCCGGCGTGTGGGCGGTATCCGCGTCCACCGTGTACGTCTCCGGCACCGGAACCGTTCTCTACCGCGGCACCCTGGAGTAGCGTCGCGGTCCATCCTTCCCCGTTCTTCCCCGGCCCGAACCTTGCTCCTTCCCCGCGGAACACCGCCCTGGAGGTCAAATATGCGAATAACTCATTGGATTTCGTGCGCCATCCTGGTCGCGGGCGTCGCCCTCCTGGGCTGCTCTCGTAAGGTCGTGGTCAAGGGCGGCGAGCCCGACGTCGTCGTCGCCGAAAAGCAGCGCCCGGGGCCGCCGGATCACGCGCCCGCGCACGGCTACCGGAAGAAGCACGGGGGCGACAACGTCATCCTCGTCTACGACTCGAAGCTGAAGGTCTACGCCGTCGACAATCACCGCGACTGCTATTACTCCGCGGGCCAGTACTTCCGCATCGACGGAAGCTCGTGGCAGTTCAGCGTCAGCATCGACGGTCCGTGGCGTGTGGTGAAGATCGACAGCGACCTGCCGCCGGGGCTGCGCAAGATGGACGTGAGCGCGAACAACAAGAAGAAGGTCAAGGACAAGGGCAAGAAGAAGTAGCGCACGGCGGATCCCGCCAGGGTCTGCGCGCAAAGAAAAACTCCCCCGGTCGATTCACTCGGCCGGGGGAGTTCTCTTTGGGAACGCTGATCCGTCGAACTAGAAGTTCGCCTGACGGCTCGCGTCGAGCGCGCGATCGATCCGCGCGATCGTCTCCATCAGGTGCGCGTTGGTGGCATCGTCCAGGCCTTGCTTCGCAAGCCCCGTCTGCGCCGCGCCGCGGATGCGCGTCAGATTCAGCCGCGACAGCGCCACCGCGTCCTGCGGAGTCACCGCCGCGGGTTCCACGACCTGCTGAATCAGCATGTCCGTGTAGGACCGCTGCAGGTTGCGATCCCAGCCCGCCGTGCGCCCGGAGGGGGTCGCGTTTCCGGTCCAGATCGACTTCGTGAGCGTCGAGTACAGCTCGGCGAGCTTGAAGGCATCCGCCGACTTGTACTCGGACTCGACCACGCGTGCCTGGAGGAAGGGGTTCATCAGGTTGAAAAGAACGCCCGTCTGCAGCGCGCCCACCCAGCTCGAGATCGGGAAGTCGAAACGACGCCCCGGCTGGAAGAGGTTGTTCTCCCAGCTCCACATCTTGTCGTCCTGCATCTTGTCCAGAAGCTCGGGCGACAGCGTCCACTGGTCGGACTTCAACGCGCTGTTCACGACGAAGTCCAGCGCCCGGCGCTGATCCGCCGCGGAGACCGGCGTGAACGGCATCTTGCCGCCGCCCTTGTGCGCGCGCTCGGTCATGGCGCCACCGATGTTCTTGGTGGCGATATTGGCGCACACGTACTTCTGGACGAGCAGCGTGGTCACGGCGTTGCGCAGAGGAACGTAGTCGCTGCCCTCGGGCACGACGCGATCCTCCAGCTTGCCGTTACGGAGCAGGTCGTCGCAGATCGCCATCCGCTCGGCCGCCCACAGCAACGGGTTGTCCGAGAGGTCGTTGGTGTTGCTGCGCGGATCCAGCGCGCCCATCGGGTACGTGTCTTCGTCGGTACCGTACAGGTGTGCCTTCTCCGTGCACTGCGCCGCGATCGACTCGATCTGCTTCCGCTGCTCTTCCGGCGTCGCGCCGTCGACCGGCGTGTAACCCCACTTCGCCGCCCAGATGTCGTACGTGCCGACACCGGAGGTGTAGTAGTAGCCCTGCCGGGACGGATCCTTCGCGACGTTCGGCGTCGGATAGTCCATGACCGAGCCGGTCATGCCGATCTCGTCGATGACGGCCTTGTTGTTGAGCTGGTCGAACGGCGTGGCGCCCGAGCTCTTGAAGTTGTGGCGGAACCCGAGCGTGTGACCCACCTCGTGGGCTGCGACGAACGTGAGCGCCTCGCCGATGTACTCCAGCGGCACCTCGCCGCCCGCGTCCACAATGCCCGCCGCGAGCATCGACACGCGCATGAACTGCCCGCCGAGCTCCATGCAGTCGTTCACCGAGCAGAGCATGAAGGGACGGTTCCGGAAATACGGAAGCGACTGGATCGCCTCTTCCTGCGCGCGTTCCTCGGGCGTCATCCACAGGTGCTTGAGGTTCGGATCGACCTCCATCAGCGCGGCCTGGGGGCCGGCATAACGGCGGTACGCCTTGCCGAAGTTGTGGACGATGTTGTGCTCGAAGATGATGTCGGCATCGATGATCTCACCGGTGCGCGGATCGACGCGCGAGGGTCCGATGGCGCCGTACGACACCTGGTCGGACACGTTCCAGCGGATCGTGTTGTACCGGGCGTCAACCGGATCGTAGTTCGGGTCCTCTTCCGGCGTCGGGGCGCGCTTGGCCACGATGGCGTTCTTGAAGCCGGCGGCTTCGAACGCCTTGTTCCACCACTCGACACCCGCGATCATGAACGGCGCGTACTCCTCGGGCACCGTGCGGTCGATGTAGAAAACGATCGGCTGCTTGGGCTCGGAGAGCGCCGCCGTAGGATCCTTCTTCTCCAGACGCCAGCGGTTGGCGTAGTGGGTGAAGAAGGTCTCGGACTTCTCCTTGGTGAAGTCCTTGAACGTCGTCGTGAAGAAACCCACGCGATCGTCGGCGATGCGCGGCATCATCGGCTCTTCCGGGAGCTGACGGATGCTCCACGCCACGCCCACCTGGATGCTGCGCGGATCCGGCACGTTGGGCAGGAACAGCGTCTCCACGCGCCCCGGCGCATACGTGAGGCGCGTGTCGATCTCCGTGTTGGTCGGGAAGTTCTTAAAGCTCCCGATGTAGTTCTTCTTCGCTTCCGCCCGCACGGGCTGACTCAACGCGTTGCCGAGCCAGATGCTCATGCCCGACACATCCGACAGGAAGAACTCGCGCACGTCGATGAGGACCTTGCCGTCCTTCTCGGCCTTGATCGGGAAATTCTCCAAGATCGATTCCGAGAAGGTCAGGTCCATCGCCTGCTTGA
>DASTOO010000315.1:0-3565 GCA_035762505.1 Candidatus Krumholzibacteriia bacterium | reverse complement strand
GCCGGGAAGCGATCTCGCCCATGCGAGTGCGGCGCGCCTCGTCGTTCAGCAGATCATCCAACGCCGTGGAGAACTCCTCGTCGGTGAAGCCGTACGGCGCGAGCCGGTGTCCGAAGCCCATTTCGGCGATGCGCTGGGCGTTGTCGTGCTGGTCCCAGAAGAGCGGCAACACCAACATCGGCTTGCCGAAGAAAAAACTCTCCGTCGTGGTGTTGTTGCCACCGTGGGTGATGACCGCGTCGACCAGCGGCAGGATCGACGGCTGCGGCAGGAACTCCTCGCCATAAATGTTGGCTGGAAGATCGATTTGCCCGAGTTGCGGCCCCATGCTCATGATGACCCGATGCCGCGTCTTCCCCAGCAGTTCGACCAGCCGCCCCATCAACTCCGGCTCGGCCGAGCCGAGGCTGCCGAGACTGACGTAGATCAGCTTGCCCTCGCCCTCGAGCTGGGGCGGCACTGTGAATGGCGGATCGGTGGTGCGCACGGAGGCGCCGAGCCGGTGATACGTGGGCGGGAGCGGCGTCGAGCGCGCGTAGTCCGCCTCCTCTGGATAGACGAAGAGATTGAGGTAGGGCGAGTCGAACATGAACTGATTGGCCGGGAGCGCCGGACACCCCCGTGACTGCGCGAACTCGTCGAATTTCCGGTGCAGCCCGCCGTGGAGCGCGGAATACCGGTCGCTGAACGCCTGCCACCCATTGCGGTCTCCCGCCGACAGCCCCGAGAAAACCGGCGGGAGACCGGCATCCGGCATCTCCAGCGGATTGCACGACACAATGCGCACCCACGGCACCCCGGCCGCCATGACGGCCGGAAAGGCGACCACGTTGTCTTGCACAATGACGTCTGGCTGCTCCTCGGTGAAGATCTCGCCCAGACGCTCCTCCACGTACATCGCGCCGTCCACGAGTTGTTCCCAGATGGGCAAGATCAGCGTTTCAAGTTGCTCACTCGTGTCCTTGCGAAACTGAGGCGCGGTGTCGCGGATGAAATCCTTCCAGAACTGGCCAGGTTCCTCGGGGACCTCCGGCGGCGCCTGCAGGCGCATCAGCCGCTCCTCGAACCCCTTCGCTTCCAGCGTTCCGGCGAACGACTCCTCGACCACGAAGACGACGCGGTGACCCCGCTGTTTCAAGACATTGGCGATCCCGACGCAGTTGTTGGTCGGGCCGAACGCGCCCTCGGGGAAAAAGACCACCGTGCGGGAAAAATCTTCGCCGTCCATCGCCCTCGCCGTTCTTCTTATCGTGAACCGGTTGCCGCCGCCTGTCCATCTCTTGGCCCGAGGTGGCGATAGTAGACAGTCCGGGGAGGGTCGTCAATCGGGCTGGCCACGTCACCCAGCGAGCCTCATGCCATGCCGACTATGGTACGATTCCTTACCAAGTTTCTTGAGTAAGGAGGGCGCAACATGGCCGAGTTCGTGGCCACGGTGACGAGCAAGGGGCAACTCACAGTGCCGATTGCCGTCCGGCGTAAGCTCGGGATCGACCCGGGAGATCAAGTCGCGTTCGTGATCGACGGTGAGAACGGCGCGCGATTTCGTCGGGTCGAGCACACCGTCCAATCTGTCCGCGGGCTGATCCCGACGCCGCCGGGGCTGCCCGAAACCGTCGATTTTGACGATCTGATCGAGGAAGCGATGTCCGACCACGCGGATGAGGTCATGCGCCGCATGCGCGAAGGCGCCGAATGATCTTCCTTGACGCCAACATCTTCGTTCGCCACCTCGTTCGGCCGTCAACCTCTCAAGATCAAACGTACCAGCAGCGTGCGGCAGCCCTGTTTGACCTGGTCGATGCCGGGACAACCGAGGTGACGACCTCCGAAGCGACTCTCGCCGAGGTCGCCTACATTCTGACCAGTCCGCGACACTACGGGACATCGCGCGAGACGGCGGCCGACGGACTCAAGGCGCTACTGCGGCCACCCGCGTGCCGAATGCCCAACAAGGATATGTCACTACTCGCGCTTGATATCTGGGTCGACCACCCCAAACTGAGTTTCCCTGATGCGCTCGCGGCAGCGTATTCCATGGTGCGCGGGTACGAGCTCGCAACGTTCGATGCCGCGTTGTCGCGCATGTCTGGAGTGAGCAACTACGTGTTCAACTGAGGAAACGGCCTCGGAACCAAGACGATCCGCCAGCAACGCCCATACAGCGGTTGCTTTTGCTTACGGGAAAACCTCCGGGGCGCTGGCGGAACTTACCGTTGTGTGTGGCCCATTAGCGAGAAGATCGCTCCCGATACCATCTAACAGTACTTCGACGATCGTCTCAGCCAGCCTGTCGTCCGGCGTCGGGTGCGCGGCGTCGTATTTGGCCCACCAGACCTGGCTGCGCACCATCCCGAAGAAAAGACGGGCGACGAGATCGGCATCGATGTCGCGCACCTCGCCCGCGACCCGTGCTCGCTCCACGGCCAGGCGGATCTGCTCCCACGGCGGATCACCGCGCCCCCGGAGCTCCGCCCGGCGCCGTTCCGAGACATGCTCGTGAAAGTCGGCGAGCAACTGACCGAAATCGGTCTGGATTGAGGCGAAGATCTGCGCCGCCACGCGGCGCAGTTGCTCGCGCAGAGTTCCCCCTGCGGCGATCGCGGCGGCAACCTCGGCCGTTGACCGCGCGAACTCTTCGGCCATCACCGCGACGAAGAGGTCTTCCTTGTCCCGGAAATGGTGATAGAGCGTGGCCTTGTTCATCGCCGCGGCGTCGGCAATCTGCTGCATGGAAACCGCGGCGTACCCCTGGGCGGTGAAGAGCACTCGCGCTTCGCGCAAGATCCGACCCCGCCCGCGGATTCCGGGCTCGGTTGTCGCGGCTTCGATGGCTGGCATGAAAATCTTGCAGCGCCTCCGCCCGCACTATTGACGATCGATTGCGCTCACAATATAGTCGGCACCCTGCGAACCTACCAACCGGTTGGTTGGCACCGGCCGAGTCACCGCAAGCCGGGGCGCTGAGTGCCGGTTTGTAAGGAGAGCGCCGCGGATGATGAGCGATACGCTCCAATACGTTGTATCACTCGCCGACGCCCCAGCCAGCGATCTGGCCCTTGGCGGCGGCAAGGCGGCTAACCTGGGCAAGCTCCTGCGCTGGGGATTCCCGGTGCCTCCCGGTTTCGTGGTGACCACCGTCGCTTACGACGCCGTCGTGGACCGGAACGATCTGGGCGAGGCCATTTCCGAGGTTTCCCAACCGGATGGCCCCGCGGTGATCCGCGCCGGCTTCGAGCGAGCCACGCTTCCTCCCGACCTGGAGCGCGCAATTCTGGGCGCCTACCGCAAGCTCGGCGGCGGCGCGGTCGCCGTCCGCTCCAGCGCCACCGCCGAAGATCTGCCCGAGGCGGCCTTCGCCGGCCAACAGGAGACCTTCCTCGGCATCAACGACGAGACGGCGTTGCTCGACGCGGTGCGGCGCTGCTGGGCCTCCCTCTGGAGCGACCGCGCCATCGCCTACCGGGCGCACCACGGCATGGCCAACATCTCGGTGAAGCTCGCGGTCATCGTGCAGCAAATGGTCCCGGCCGAAATCGCCGGCGTCCTCTTCACCGCCAACCCC
>DASTOO010000314.1:0-2532 GCA_035762505.1 Candidatus Krumholzibacteriia bacterium | reverse complement strand
TGCAGATTGAAGTAGTAGCGCAGCTCCGCGATCAGCGCCGGGTCCAGGATGGGAGCCGCCACCTCCACGCGGTAGTCGAGGTTGCGCGTCATCCAGTCGGCCGAACTGATGAAACAGCGCTCCGCGCCCCCGTTCGCGAAGAAGAAGATGCGCGAGTGCTCCAGGTAACGGTCCACGATGCTGATGACCTCGATGCTGTCGCTCATTCCCGGCACGCCCGGCACCAGGGAGCAGATGCCGCGCACGATCAGGCGGACCTTGACACCCGCGCGACTCGCTTCGTACAGGAGCTCGATCATCTCCAGGTCGACCAGCGAGTTGAGCTTGGCGTCGATGTACGCCGGCGCGCCCGCGCGCGCGTTCTTGATCTCGCGATGGACCAGCTTTTGGAAAGCGCGCCGCATATCGAACGGCGACACCAGGAAATGCTGATAGCGGTACGTCCGGTAGTTGGTCTCGAGGAACGAAAACACCTTGCGCACGTCTTCGGTGATGCGCCGGTCGGCGGTCATGAGGATATGATCCGCGTAGACGCGGGCGGTGGACTCGTTGAAGTTCCCCGTCCCCACCATGGCGTAGTCCACCAGCTTGCCCTCCTCCTTGCGCGTGATAAGCGCCATCTTGGCGTGGACCTTGAGCCCGGGAACGCCGCCGATCAGGCGCGCGCCCTCCTCCTCCAGCCTGCGCGTCCAGTAGATGTTTGCCTCCTCGTCGAAGCGCGCCTGCACCTCCAGTTGGACCGTCACCTTCTTGCCGTTGCGGATAGCGCTGATGAGGGCGTTCACCACGCGCGAATCGCGGGCCACGCGGTACAGCGTCATGCTGATGGAGCGCACGCGCGGGTCGATGGCGGCCTCGCGCAGGAGATCGATCACGTGATCGAACGACTGGTAAGGCAGGTGGATGAGGACGTCGCCCTTGCGCAACTCCACCAGCACGCTGCGACTGCCCTTGAGCGCCGGGTGGCGCAGCGGCGGTTGCGGCCCGTGCTCCAGCGCCGGTCCGCCGACGTTGGGGAACGAGACGAAGTCGCGCGCGTTGTGGTAGCGCCCTCCGGCGATGATGTTGCCGAGATTTCGCAGCTCGGCTTTCTTCAGGATGAAGTCGAGCAGGTCCTTCGGCATGTCGCGGTCGTAGACGAAGCGAACCGGCAGCCCCTCGGTGCGTTTCTTGAGGGACTTCGCGATCTTCTCTATCATGCTCGAGGTCACGTCATCGTCGATGTCGAGCTCGGCGTCGCGCGACAGCTTGATGGTGTAGGCATCCGCCGTCTCGATGTCGAAGAGGCCGAAGATGTCCTTCATTCCGAGTCGGACGACGTCGTCCAGCATCATGACGAACTTCTTCTCACCGATGGGCGGCAGCACCAGGAAGCGCGGGAGCGACTCGGTGAGCTCGATCAGCGCGTTGCGCGGCCGGGCGTCCTTCTCGCGGTGCGTGAGCCGCACGGCGAGATAGATCACCCCGTTCTTGAGATACGGGAACTCGGGCAGCGAGTCGAGAATGATGGGCACGAGCGTGGGCCGCACGGCCTCGTCGAAGTAGGCCATGACGTGGGCGCGTTGCGCGGCGCTGAGCTTGTGTTCGTCGATGATGTAAACATTCTGCTCCTCGAGGGCGGCGCGCACCGCGGCGAAGACCGAATCGAACCGCTCCCGCTGCGCGAGCACGAGGTCGTGTATCTCGCGCAGCACCTTTCGCGGCGACCCGTAGACCATGCGGTTGGAGCCGATGCCGGCGTCGACCATGCGCTGCAGGGTCGCGACGCGGACCCGGAAGAACTCCTCCAGGTTGGAGGAGACGATGCCGACGAACTTGAGCCGCTCCACGATGGGGACGGACGGGTCGGCCGCCTCCTGCAGCACGCGTTCGTTGAAGGACAGCCAGCTGATCTCACGATTGGTGACGGGGGGTCGGGGCATAAAATGTTGCGCCGCCTGCACGGCGTCGACGTTGCGAGAAAACGGCCTTTTCTCTCGGAAGGTGCGGACGGCGGGGCCCGGTTGGACCGCGGCGGACGGAATTCCGGACATGGCCCGGCCTCACGCCCGCGCTGGACCGCCAGCGCACGTGACCGAACCGCCTGCAACTCTAACCCAGGATTGGAACTACGTCAACCGGCCCGGTCAGCGGGCGTAGCCGCGCGGGTGGGTCGCGCGCCACGCGTGCGCGCTGCGGATGATCTCGTCGAGCGCGCTGGCGCGCGGCCGCCATCCCAACACTTCCCCCGCGCGCCGCGAGGACGCCACCAGCGCCGGCGGATCGCCCGCCCGGCGCGGGCCCATCTCGCGCGCGACCGGACGCCCGGTCACGCGTTCGCACGCCTCGATCACCTCGAGCACCGTGAAACCGGTCTCGCTGCCGACATTGAGCGCGCCGCTGAAGCCGCGCTCCATCGCGTCCAGCGCGCGCACGTGCGCGTCGGCCAGGTCGACCACGTGGATGTAGTCGCGCAGGCAGGTGCCATCGCGCGTGGGATAGTCGCTTCCGAACACGGTGACGCCGGGGCGTGCGCCCAGCGCCGCGTCGAGC
>DASTOO010000313.1:0-4463 GCA_035762505.1 Candidatus Krumholzibacteriia bacterium | reverse complement strand
CTGGCTCCACTCGAAGGTCTCGAAGCCGTCGATGGCGATCTCGCGCAGGCGATCGATGCGCGTGAGTTCGTGTGCTTGAAGGAGCAGACAGTGACGTCCCAGGCGGGCGATGTGGTGGGCGACCGTCGACGGGCTCGCCGAAAGCGCGCGCGCGATCTGCCGGTTGGCCATGCACCCGACCACCATCAGGACGAGGCGGGCGGTAAGCTCGGGGCGCTTCTGCCAGTAGCTCACCGAGAAGGTCTGGGTACTGAAGTGACGGTGGCAGGCGAGACATGTAAACCGCTGGATACGGTGCGGGCGGCGTTGGCGCAGATAGAAGCCTTTGCGTTTGAAGGGCCACTCGGGCGTCAACGCGTGGAAGAATGAGCAGTTGGGGTTGGGGCAGTGAGGAGGAACCCATCCCGTCGATCCCGATCCCATACCCCGGCCATGGCATGCCCCATGCCAGAGACATTCTCCCGGCCACAACCAAAACCTTTGGGAGGCCGCTTGGGGCGTGCTAGAGTGCGCGCGGCGCACGTGCCGCCGCGACGTCCCGGCGGCCGCGCCGGGCGTTCGCGTATGCAGGTTGTCTGGCTCGCCGAGATCAAGTGGGACTACCTGCGTACGCGCAAGCAGCAGCTCATCGAGCGCCGCCCGCGGGACGTCGACGTCGTGTTCTTCGAGCCCTACGTCCGGGGCCGTCCCAACCGCTACGATCTGCGCGACGCCGCCGGCGTGCGGGTCGCCACCATCCCGTTCGCCAAGTCCGTGCCGCGGGGGATCGGCCGTTTGCTCATGGACCGCGCCGCGCTGCGTCGCGTGGTGGATGCGGCGGCGCTGCGCCGCGTGCGTGCGCACCTGGGCGCCGCCGGCGTCGACCCCGCCGCGAGCGTGGTCGTCGTTTCCAACGTCTACGCCATCCGCATCGCGACGGCGCTCCGGCCCCGGGCGCTGGTGTACGACTGCAACGACGCGCACGCGGAGTTCCCGGGTCTGCCCGGCTGGACGCGGGACTACCAGGACGAGACCTTCCGGCGCGCCGGCGCCGTGGTCGTGAGCTCGCGGGGACTTCTCGCCGCGGCGGGCGCCGCGCGCGGTTCGCTCGACGGCGTGCATCTTGTGGGGAACGGGGTGGACTTCCCGCTCTTCCACGCGGCCGCGGACAGGGCGGACTCCGTTCCCCCGGGGGACGTGTGCGTGGGCTACGTGGGCGCGGTGGCACCGTGGTTCGACTTCGACCTCGTCGCCGCGATGGCGCGGGCGCAGCCGGCCTGGCGGTTCGAGATCGTCGGGCCCGTGCTGGGTGGCGCGGAGGGCGACCTCGCGCGGCTGGCGGCGCTCCCCAACGTCGCCGTGGGAGGGGCCGTGCCGCACGGGGAAGTCCCGGCCGTGCTTGCGCGCTTCACTGTGGGGATGATCCCGTTCCGGCGGAACGCGCTCACCGCGGGCGTCAACCCCAACAAGCTCTACGAGTACCTCGCGGCCGGACTTCCCGTCGTCGCGACGCCTTTTTCCCGCGACGTGGAGGAGGCGCCGGACGTGATCGCCCTGGCGGGCGACGCCGCCTCGTTCGCGACGGCGTGTCGTTCGCTCGCCGACGCGCGCCGCGATCCGGCGCGGGGCCTCGTCCTGCGGTCGCGCGCCGCCGAGATCGCCCGCGCGCACGACTGGGATACGATCGCTGGCGCGTTCTGGGCGCGCGTGGTCGCGGCCGAGCGTTCGGCATGACGCGGTCCCGGCCCGGTGGTACACTGCCGCGAGCGCGATGTGCCGCACCACATCCGCGAGAGGAGGAGGCATGACCGTCTTCAACCGATTCGTTTCCATCCTGACCGCGCCGACGCGCGTTTTCGACGACATTCGCGAGGGCCGGGTCGGATGGAGGCAGCCGTGGCTGATCATCTCCGTGCTGTACATGATCGTGACCTGGCTGGGGCTTCCCATCCAGGTGGCGCTGCTCGAGCTGAACCCCCAGAACATGCCGACGGACCGCCTGGACCAGCAGATCGACATGATGCAGAAGTTCGGCTGGATGTGGGTCGTGCTGACTCCCGTGGGCGTGCTACTGATGCAACTGATCGTCGCCGGGCTCTCCTACATCCTGGTGACCATCCTCTCCCAGCGCGCCACGTTCAAACACTACCTGGCGCTCAACTTCTTCACCGGTATTCCCGCCATGATCGGTCAGCTGATCTCGGTGGTCCTGATCCGGTTGCGCGGCGTCGAGGAGATCATGGGGCCGGACGACGCGCGCATGTCGTTCAGCCTGCGCGCGATCGCGCCCGCGGACAGCGCCGTGATGAAGGGACTGCTCGGGAGCGTGGAGTTCTTCACGATCTGGAGCCTGGTGCTGCTCGCGATGGGGCTGCAGCGTGTCTTCGGCATGGGCCGCGGGCAGGCCATCGCGGTGCTGGTTCCGATCTGGCTGATCTACGTGATCATGCTGATCATGGGCGAGGTGTTCGGGGGGATGGGGGGCTAGGGCGCCGCAGGCCCGGATTGACAGCGCGTTGACGCCGATGCTACAATGGCAAATCCAACTCCAAGTCTACATTGAGGTTGCGGCGGCGTCCGCACCATCCACCGGATCGAGAGGAGGCACATCGTGAAGCAGTTTTCCGCGGCCAACATCCGCAACGTCGCCCTGGTGGGACACCAGGAATCGGGCAAGACGATGCTGTCCGAGTCCCTGCTGTTCACCGCGGGCGCGGTTCCGCGCCTCGGTCGCGTCGAAGACAAGAACACCACGATGGATTACCACCCGGAGGAGGTCGCGCGCGGGATTTCGATTCACTCCGGCGTCGCCCATTGCGTGCACGACGACACCAAGATCAATCTCATCGACACACCGGGGTACGAGGACTTCGTGGGCGACGTCCTGCTGGGCCTGGACGTGGTGGAGGGCGCGATCGCGACGATCCGCGCCGACGCCGGCGTGGAAGTGGGCACGGACCGCGTGTGGGGATTCCTGCGCGAGCGCAACCTTCCCGCCATGTTCGTCGCCACCCGCATGGACAAGGAGCACGCCAACTTCGACAATTGCATGCAGCACCTGCACGATCATTTCGGCGCCGGCGTGCACGCGCTGCAGGTGCCAATCGGGGCCGGCGACTCGTTCCGGGGCGTGATCGATCTCGTGGAGATGAAGGCGTACCAGTTCGAACGCGACGGCAACGCCTCCAAGCCGATCGACATCCCGGGCGATCTCAAGGCGCGCGCGGAGGCACTGCGCAAGGAGCTCATGGAATCCGCGGCGGAGTCGGACGAGGCGCTGATGGAGAAGTACCTCGAGACGGAGGCGCTCTCCGAGGAGGAGTTCCGCACCGGCCTGACCGCCGGCATCCGCGCGGCGGAGATATTCCCCGTCCTGTGCGCGTCGCCGGTCCACAACATGGGGGCCGCACCGATTCTCGACGCGATCGTGAAATTCCTCCCGTCGGCCGACAAGGGTGTCGGTCGCTCCGCGGACGGCAAGGAGATCAAGAGCGAGGCCTCCGGCAACCCGGTGGCCTACGTCTTCAAGAATATCTCCGACCCGCACGTGGGCGACATGCTGGTGGTGCGCGTCTTCCACGGCGCGCTCACCCCGGGCTCGGACGTCCACAACACCTCGCGCAACAGCGCCGAGAGACTGGGACAGGTCTTCGTCGTCAAGGGCAAGAACCGCGAGGAAGTGAGTCGTCTCGAAGCGGGCGACATCGGCGCGCTGGTGAAGCTCAAGGTGACGAAGGTGCGCGACACCCTGGCGGACAAGGCCAGCGGTCTCGTGGTCCAGCCCACACAGCTGCCCAAGCCGTCCATCAACTCCGCCATTGCGCCGGTGGCCAAGGGCGACGAGGACAAGATGGGCTCGGGCCTGCACCGCCTCATGGACGAGGATCCCACCTTCGAGGTGACGGTCAGTGGTGAGACGCACCAGACCCTGATCGCGGGCCAGGGCGAGCTGCACCTCGAGATCATCGTGCACCAGTTGAAGGAGCGCTACGGTGTCAACGTCACGCTCGACAAGCCGCGCATCCCCTACAAGGAGACGATTCGGAAGAAGGCCGAGGCCCAGGGGCGGCACAAGAAGCAGACCGGAGGCCGCGGCCAGTTCGGGGACGTGTGGCTCCGCATCGAGCCGCTTCCGCGCGGGCAGCAGTTCGAATTCGAGGACGCCGTGGTGGGTGGCGTCGTGCCCGGCAAGTTCATCCCGGCGGTGGAGAAGGGCGTCGTCGCCACGATGGAGATGGGGGTCATCGCCGGCTACCCGATGGTGGACATCAAAGCCACCATCTTCGACGGCAGCTACCACACGGTGGACTCTTCCGAGCAGGCGTTCAAGACGGCCGGTTCGCTGGCCTTC
Source organism: Candidatus Krumholzibacteriia bacterium (assembly GCA_035762505.1). Taxonomy (GTDB): domain Bacteria; phylum Krumholzibacteriota; class Krumholzibacteriia; order WVZY01; family JAKEHA01; genus JAKEHA01. Next base: position 133 of record DASTOO010000313.1, on the reverse strand, counting down.
AAGGCGGCGGTGGAGAAGGCGAACCCCGTGCTGCTCGAGCCCATCGTCAACCTGCGCGTGAAGGTGCCGGACGAGTATATGGGCGACGTTATGGGCGATCTGAGCGGGCGGCGGGGCAAGATCCAGGGGACGG
>DASTOO010000312.1:0-4360 GCA_035762505.1 Candidatus Krumholzibacteriia bacterium | reverse complement strand
CCCCGACGTGGAGTTGCGCGCCAAGGCGGAGCTGGTCTTCCAGATCAACCGGCTCAAGGAAGAGCGCGGCGCGATCATCCTCGGGCACAACTACATGGAGCCCGCGCTGTACCACACCGTCCCGGACGTCGTCGGTGATTCGCTGGAGCTCTCGCGCAAGGCGGCGCAGACGGACCGCGACCCGATCGTGTTCTGCGGCGTCCGTTTCATGGCGGAGACCGCCAAGATCCTGAATCCCGGCAAGACCGTGCTCCTGCCCGCGAAGAAAGCGGGTTGCTCGCTCGCCGCGAGCATCACCGCCGAGGACGTGCGCACCCTGCGCAAGCAGTATCCCGGCGTCCCGGTGGTCACGTACGTGAACTGCTACGCCGACGTGAAGGCCGAGACCGACGTGTGCTGCACCTCGAGCAACGCAGCGCGCGTGGTGGAAGCCCTGGGGGCCGACTGCGTGATCTTCCTCCCCGACGAGTACCTCGCGCAGAACGTCGCGCGCGAGACGGGCCGCCAGGTGATCTTCCCGACGAAGCAGCCCAGGTCAGCGGAAGCGCGCGCGACCGTGCCGGAGAACCTACACTACCATCTGGTCGGGTGGCACGGCCGCTGCGAAGTACACGAGAAGTTCACCGTGGACGACATCACGGCCGTGCGCAAGCAGTTTCCGGACGTGGTCGTGCTCGCGCACCCCGAATGCAGCGCCGAGGTCGTCGAAGCCTCGGACTTCTCGGGCAGCACCTCGCGCATGATCGAGTTTGTGCGGCGCTCGAAGGCACCGCGCTACCTCCTCCTCACGGAGTGCAGCATGGGCGACAACATCATCGCGGAAAACCCGGACAAGGAGACCCTGCGCCTATGCAGCGTGCGCTGTCCGCACATGAACGAGATCACGCTGGAAGACACGCTCGCGGCGCTGCAGCACAACCGCTACGTCATCGAGGTCCCCGAGGAAATCCGCGTGCGCGCCAGGCGCGCCGTCGACCGTATGCTGGAGATCGGCTGACGGAATGCGGCGCACTGTCATCGGAATCGTACTCATCGTCGCGGTCTTCGTCGTGCTCAAGATCACGGTGCTGCGCAGCGAGGGTCCGCGCGGCGGCGGGCGCCCGGCGGGCGGCGACGGGTCGCCGCTCACTGTCACCGTGGTCGTGGTCGCGAGCGAGCGGCTCGCAGATCGAGTGTCGTCCGTGGGCACCATCCTCCCCAACGAGGAGGTCGACATACGCACCGAGACCGCGGGCCGTGTCGTGTCGATCATGTTCCAGGAAGGCGCGCGCGTCGCAAAGAACGACCTGCTCCTCAAGATCAGCGATGCCGAGCTCCGCGCCCAGTTCGCGCGCGCGCAGTCGCGTCTGGCGATCGCCCGCGACGAAGCCAACCGGCAGAAGCAGCTCTTCGAGCAGACCCTCACCAGCGAGCGCGAGTACGCCAACGCGGATAACGAGGCCGACGCCGCCTCCGCCGAGGCGGACCTGATCCGCGCGCAGCTCGACAAGACCGAGATCCGCGCGCCCTTCGCGGGCGTGGTGGGCCTGCGCTCGGTGAGCGAGGGCAGCTACGTGTCGCCGGCGACGCTGATCACCACGCTGCGCGACGTTTCCACCATCAAGATCGACTTCTCGGTGCCGGAACGGTACGCGGGGCGCCTGGCGCCGGGCGACGCCGTGGAGTTCCGCATCCAGGGTTCGCGGCAGACCTACGCGGCCACGGTCTACGCGCTGGAAGCGGGTATCGACGAGGCCACGCGGACGCTGCGCGTGCGCGCGCGCGCGCCGAATCGTGACGGCACGCTGGTGCCCGGCGCGTTCGCCGACGTCGTCGTGCCGCTGGCGGAGCGCGAGACCATCACCGTCCCCGCCTACGCGGTGATTCCCCAGCTCAAGGGCCACTCGGTGTTCGTCTACGCCAACGGCTCCGCGGAAACAAAGAGCATCGACATCGGCACGCGGACCGACGAAAGGGTCGAGGTGCTGGCGGGGCTTCAGCCCGGGGACACAGTGATCACGTCCGCCCTCCTGCAACTCAAACCGGGAACGCCGGTGCGGCTTTCCGCCGTGAACTGATGTCGCCGTGAGTCTCTCCGCCGTCTGCATCCAGCGCCCGGTCCTCACGATCGTCTTCGCGATCACCATCGTCATCTTCGGCATCATCGGTTTCACGTACCTGGGCGTGCGCGAGTATCCCAACGTGGATCCGGCCGTGATCACGGTACGGACGAGCTACACCGGGACCAACGCGGACGTCATCGACTCGCAGATCACCCAGCCGCTGGAAGAGGACATCAGCAGTGTTCCCGGCATCCGCTTCATCAGCTCGGTGAGCCGCGAGGGGCGCAGCGACATCACCATCGAGTTCGACCTCGGCGTCGACCTGGAGACGGCCGCCAACGACGTGCGCGACAAGGTCGCGGGCGCGGTGGGGTCCCTCCCGCCCGACGTCGATCCCCCGCGCGTTTCCAAGGCCGACGCGGACGCGACGCCCATCGTGGTCGCCAATATCGCGAGTCCCTCGCGCGACCTCATGGACCTCTCCGGCATCGCGGAGAAACTCTTCAAGGATCGCCTCCAGACCATCCCCGGCGTGAGCGAGGTGCGCATCTTCGGCGAGAAGCGCTTCGCTATGCGCCTGTGGATGGACCCGCTCAGGATGGCGGCGCACGGCGTCACCCCGCTCGACGTGCGCACCGCGCTCACCGCGGAGAACGTGGAGCTTCCCTCGGGGCGGATCGAAGGGGCCACGGTGGAGCTTCCCGTCCGCACCCTGAGCCGGCTCGAAACGCCGGAGCAGTTCAACCGGCTCATAATCCGCGAGAGCGGCGGCCGGTTGTTGCGCTTCAGCGACATCGGCTCGGCGGAGCTCGGGCCCGAGGAGGAGCGGCGCATCTCGAAGGGCCTCGCCGGCCCGCGCGTCGCGGTGGCGCTGGTACCGCAGCCCGGCTCGAACCACATTGCCATCGCGGACGAGTTCTACCGCCGCATGGTGCAGCTCGAGCGCGACATTCCCGACGACGTCGTGCTGGGCGTGGCGTGGGACACGACCGAGTACATCCGCAAGTCGATCCACGAGGTCCGGGAGACGATCCTGCTGGCGTTCTTTCTGGTGGTCCTGATCATCTTCCTGTTCCTGCGCGACCTGCGCACCACGATCATCCCGGTGCTCGCGATTCCCATCTCGCTCATCGGGGTCTTCTTCGTGATGTTCGTGGCCGGCTTCTCGATCAACGTGCTGACGTTGCTCGGCCTGGTGCTGGCCATCGGGCTGGTAGTGGACGACGCCATCGTGATGCTCGAGAACATCTACGCCAAGATCGAGGCGGGCATGGAGCCCATCACGGCCGGATTCCAAGGCTCCCGCGAGGTGTTCTTCGCCATCATCGCGACCACGGTCGCGCTGATAGCGGTTTTCATGCCCATCGTCTTCCTGCAGGGACTCACCGGCCGCCTGTTCAAGGAATTCGGCATCGTGATCGGCGGCGCGGTGCTCATCTCGTCGTTCGTGGCGCTCACGCTGACGCCCATGCTGGCATCGCACATTCTCAAGCCGCACGCGAAACACAGCCCGTTCTATCGCGCGACGGAGCCCTTCTTCGTGCGGCTGAACGAGGGCTACCGCCGCTCCCTCGCCGCCTTCATGCGCCGGCGCTGGCTGGGACTCGCGTTCATCGCGCTCTCCGCAGGACTCATGGTGCTGTTCTTCCAGACGCTTCCCCGCGAGCTGGCCCCGCTCGAGGACCGCAGCCGGCTGCGCATCACCGCCACGGGGCCCGAGGGGACGTCGTTCGAGCGCATGAGCGCGTACATGGACGACGTCATCGAGCTCATCCGGCGCGAGGTGCCGGAGGCGGAGGTCGTGCTGGCCAACACGTCCGGCTTCGCGGGCGGTGCCAACGCCGGCAACGCCACCGTGACGCTCGTTCCCCCCGGGGAGCGGGAGCGGTCGCAGCGGGAGATCGCCGACGCACTCGCGCGCGAGATGCGCACGCTCAACGACGCGCGCTCCTTCGTCACCCAGGAGCAGACCATCAGCGTGGGCGGCGGCATCGCGCGCTTCGGGCTCCCCGTGCAGTACGTGCTGGAGGCGCCCACGCTCGACAAGCTCAAGGAGGCGCTCCCGCGCTTCCAGGAGGAGGCGCAGCGCCACCCCGCGTTCAGCGTGGTCGACGTGAACCTCAAGTTCAGCAAGCCCGAGCTGCTGGTCGAGATCGACCGCGAGCGCGCCCGCTCGCTCGGCGTTTCCGTGGCCGACGTGGCCCAGACGCTGCAGCTCGCGTTCAGCGGCCAGCGCTATGGTTATTTCATCCGCGACGGCAAGCAGTACCAGGTGATCGGCCAGCTGCGGCGCAGCGACCGCGACGAGCCGCTGGACC
>DASTOO010000311.1:0-3073 GCA_035762505.1 Candidatus Krumholzibacteriia bacterium | reverse complement strand
GGCAAGGCGCAGTTCGGCGGCCAGCGGTTCGGCGAGATGGAGGTGTGGGCGCTCGAGGCCTACGGCGCGGCGCACACGCTCCAGGAAATGCTCACGGTCAAGTCGGACGATGTGAACGGTCGCAGCAAGGTCTACGAGGCGATCGTGAAGGGGCAGAACCTGCCTGAGCCGGGCATCCCGGAGTCGTTCAACGTGCTGGTGAAGGAGCTCCAGGCGCTGGGCCTCAAGGTCACGCTTGGCACCACCGAAGCCAGCGACGAGTAGAGGATAGCGATGATTGACTTTCGGAGCGGGCGCGAGCCCAAGAGCTCTTCGTTCGACTACATCAGCATCCGGATCGCCTCCCCCGAGGAGATCCGGGGACCCCGCGATCCCAAGGAGCGCGAGCGCCTGGAGCTGCAGGGCCAGCGCGCCTGGTGGTCGTGGGGCGAGGTGACCAAGCCGGAGACCATCAACTACCGGTCGTTCAAGCCGGAGAAGGATGGCCTTTTCTGCGAGCGCATCTTCGGCCCGGTGAAGGACTGGGAGTGCCACTGCGGCAAGTACAAGCGGATCCGCTACCGCGGGGTCATCTGCGACCGCTGCGGTGTGGAGGTCACACTCTCGAAGGTCCGGCGCGAGCGCATGGGCCACATCGAGCTGAGCGTGCCGGTGGCGCACATCTGGTTCTTCAAGACGCTGCCGTCGCCCATGGGCAACCTGTTGAACGTCACGCTGCGCGATCTCGAGCGGGTGATCTACTACTCGAGCTACATCGTGATCGAGCCGGGCAAGCAGGAGGTCGAGACCAACCAGCTCCTCGACGAAGAGGAGTACCTCCAGCTCCGCGCCAAGGCGCGGGAGGAGGGGGACGCCGGCTTCAAGGCGGACATCGGCGCACCGGCCGTGCGGGAGCTGCTGCTCCGGCTCGACGTGCGCCGCCTGGCCGACGAGCTGCGCACCGGCGTCGCCGGCGAGACCAGCCAGCATCGGAAGAAGCAGATGCTCAAGCGGCTCAAGATCGTGGACGCGTTCCTCTCGTCGGGTGAGTCGGGCGACCTGCCCAACAACCCGGCGTGGATGATCCTCGACGTGGTTCCGGTGATCCCGCCGGACCTCCGGCCGCTGGTGCCGCTGGACGGCGGACGCTTCGCCACGTCCGATCTCAACGACCTGTACCGGCGGGTGATCAACCGGAACAACCGGCTGCAGAAGCTGATCCAGCACAAGGCGCCGGAGGTCATCCTGCGCAACGAGAAGCGGATGCTGCAGGAGGCGGTAGACGCGCTGTTCGACAACGGACGGCGCTCCAAGGCCATCCGGGGCCGCGGCAAGCGGCCGCTCAAGTCGCTCTCGGACATGCTCAAGGGCAAGCAGGGCCGGTTCCGCCAGAACCTGCTCGGCAAGCGCGTGGACTACTCGGGCCGCTCGGTCATCGTGGTGGGCCCGGAGCTCCGGCTGCACCAGTGCGGTCTGCCCAAGGCGATGGCGGTCGAGCTCTTCAAGCCGTTCATCATTCACAAGCTGGTGGAGAAGGGCATCGCCGAGACGGTCAAGCGGGCCAAGAAGATCGTGGAGCGGGAGAGCCCCGAGGTGTACGAGATCCTGGAGGAGATCATCCAGGATCACCCCGTGCTGCTCAACCGCGCGCCCACGCTGCACCGCCTCGGCATCCAGGCGTTCGAGCCGGTGCTGGTCGAGGGCAAGGCGATCCGCATCCACCCGCTGGTCTGCGCGGCGTTCAACGCCGACATCGACGGGGACCAGATGGCGGTGCACGTGCCGCTGTCGTTGGAAGCGCAGCTCGAAGCCCGCGCGCTGATGATGTCGTCGAACAACATTCTGTCGCCCGCCAACGGCGATCCGATCATCGTGCCGTCGCAAGACGTCGTGCTCGGCCTGTACTACATGACCCGCGAGCGCGTGAACGCGAAGGGCGAGGGCATGATGTTCACCGACGTGCAGGAAGTGCATCGCGCGTATGAAGGCCGCGTTGCCGATCTGCAGGCGAAGGTGAAGGTCCGTATCGTCGAATGGGTCCGTCAGGAAGACGGTGGCCACAAGCCGAAGACTCGCGTGGTGGACACCACCGTCGGTCGCGCGCTGTTGTCGGAAATCCTGCCGAAGGGCATGTCGTTCGACATCGTGAACCGCGACATGACCAAGAAGGCGATCTCGGGCGTCATCAACCTGTGCTATCGCACGGTCGGCTTGAAGGAAGCCGTCGTGTTCGCCGACCAGCTCATGTACACGGGCTTCGCGTACGCGACCCGCGCCGGCGTCTCCATCGGCGTCGACGACATGGTCGTGCCTCAGCAGAAGGGCCGCATCCTCAGCGGCGCCGAGCGTGAAGTGAAGGAGATCCAGGAGCAGTACGCTTCGGGTCTCGTCACCAATGGCGAGCGCTACAACAAGGTCGTCGATATCTGGTCGCGCACCAACGACCAGGTGGCCAAGGCGATGATGGACAAACTCGGTGTCGAGGATGTCGTCAACTCCAAGGGCCAGACGGTCACGCAGAAGTCGTTCAACTCGATTTACATGATGGCCGACTCGGGCGCCCGCGGTAGCGCGGCCCAGATCCGTCAGCTCGCCGGTATGCGCGGCCTGATGGCCAAGCCCGACGGCTCGATCATCGAAACGCCGATCACGGCGAACTTCCGTGAAGGCTTGAACGCCATGCAGTACTTCATCTCGACGCACGGCGCTCGTAAGGGTCTGGCCGACACCGCGTTGAAGACCGCGAACTCCGGTTACCTGACCCGTCGTCTGGTCGACGTGGCGCAGGACCTGGTGGTCACGGAAGAAGATTGCGGTACGACCAACGGTCTGCCCATGACTCCGATCGTCGAAGGCGGCGACGTCGTCGAAGGCCTCGGCGAGCGCGTGCTCGGTCGTGTGGCCGCGGAAGACGTGTTGAAGCCGAGCGGCGAGTCGGTGGTGATCGAAGCCGGCACGCTGATCGACGAAAGACTGGTCAAGCTGCTGGAGACCGAAGGTGTCGACCAGGTGAAGGTGCGTTCGCCGATCGCTTGCGAAACCCGCTACGGCGTGTGTGCGCAATGCTACGGCCGCGACCTCGCGCGTGGTCATC
>DASTOO010000310.1:0-5491 GCA_035762505.1 Candidatus Krumholzibacteriia bacterium | reverse complement strand
TGGAAGGACGGCGTGGTGCGCAAGCTCACCGGCGGCGTCGGCGTGCTGGCGAAGTCGCGCAAGGTGGAGTTCATCCGCGGGCGCGGGCGCTTCGAGGACGCGCACACACTGTCGGTCGATCTTGCCGCCGCCAGCACGCGCACGCTCTCGTTCGAGCACGCCATCGTCGCGACCGGGTCGTTGCCCGCGACACTGCCGATGTTCGACGCGTCTTCCCGGCGGGTGCTGGATTCGACCAGCGCGCTCGCGCTGGAGAGCGTCCCGCGCTCGCTCCTGGTGGTGGGCGGCGGTTACATCGGCCTCGAGCTGGGGAGCGTGTACGCGGCGCTGGGTGCGAAGGTCTCGGTGGTCGAGATGCTGCCCGGGCTCGTCCCCGGCGCGGACCGCGACCTCGTCAACGTGCTGGAGAAGAGCGCGGGGAAGAACTTCGAGCGCATCATGCTCGAAACGAGGGTCGTGTCGGCGAGCGAGGACACCGCCGGCGTCCACGTCACCTTCGAGGGGAAGACCGCCGAAACCGCCGTCTACGACGGCGTCCTGGTGGCGGTGGGCCGCAAGCCCAGCGGACGCAACATCGGCCTCGAGAACACGAAGGCGCGCGTCGATGAGCGCGGGTTCATCGACGTGGACGTGCAGCGCCGCACCGCGGAGCCGTCGATCTTCGCCATCGGCGACGTCACCGGCGAGCCCATGCTGGCGCACAAGGCCTCGCACGAGGGCCGTGTCGCCGCGGAAGTGATCGCGGGGCACAAGGCGGCCTTCGAGCCCAACGCGATTCCCGCCGTGATGTTCACCGACCCTGAGATCGCCTGGTGCGGGCTCACCGAGACGCAGGCGAAGGAGCGGGGCATCGAGGTGGAGGTGGCCAAGTTCCCGTGGGGCGCCTCGGGCCGCGCCATGACGCTCGAGCGCACCGACGGCCTCACCAAGCTCATCGTCGACCCGAAAACGGAGCGCCTGCTCGGCGCCGGCATCGCCGGCGCGGGCGCGGGCGAATTGATCGCGGAATGCGTCCTCGCCATCGAGATGGGCGCGCAAGTTTCGGACGTCAAGCTCACCATCCATCCGCATCCCACCCTGTCCGAGACCGTCATGGAGGCCGCGGAAGTCTTCTTCGGCCAGAGCACGCACGTCTACCGCCCGCGGCGTAAGCGCTAGCGCCCGCTCCCCCCGGGGGACGGGCGAATAGACGCGCGGCCGCGGGTGTAACGCCTTGCGTATAAGGCCGCCTCGACCCAACCAGGGAGGAAAGCCATGCCATCGCTGTTCGTTTTCGCCGGAATCGTTCTGCTGGTCGTGTTCTTCATGGGCATCCGCATCGTGCGGCCCACCCGGCGCGGGCTGGTGGAACGGCTGGGGCGGTACAACCGCTTCGCCAACCCCGGCTTCACCTGGGTGTTCCCGGTCATCGAGCGGATGTACATCGTCAATGTGACCGAGCAGATGATCGACGCGGCCCCCCAGGAGATCATCACCAACGACAACCTCAACGCGATGGTCGACGCGCAGATCTACTTCAAGATCAAGAACGACGAAGAGAACGTGAAGAACTCCCAGTACAACGTGAACGACGTCGATCACCAGATCGTGAACCTGGCGCGCACGACGCTGCGCAACATCATCGGCACGCTGACCCTGAAGTCCGCCAACAGCGAGCGCGGGCGCATCAACGAGGAGCTGCTCAAGGTCCTGGTCAAGGAAACGCACAACTGGGGCATCGAGATCGTGCGCGCCGAGTTGAAGCAGATCGACCCGCCCAAGGACGTGCAGGAGACGATGAACAAGATCGTGAAGGCGGAGAACGAGAAGCTGGCCGCGGTGGACTACGCCACCGCCGTCGAGACCGCGGCCGACGGCGAGAAGCGCGCCGCCATCAAGAAGGCCGAGGGAGTGCGCCAGGCGCGGATTCTCCAGGCCGGTGGCGAGGCGGAGGCGATCCGCCTGGTCAACGAGGCGGCGGACAAGTACTTCATCGGCAATGCGCAACTCCTCAAGCGCCTGGAGACGACGGAATCGTCGCTGCGCAACAACACCAAGGTCGTCATCCCCGCCGGCTCCGAGATCGTGAACGTGGTGGGCGACATGGCCGGCGTGCTCCCGCTGGACCGCGCCGGACGGTAAACGAAGCTTGCGCTTGTGAATAACATGGTGTACAATCCCGCGTCGCCCCCACGAACGCCGTCCGCCCGGACGGCGGTCACCTCACACTGAAAGGGGATGTCACCATGCGTAAAGTGGCCGCAGTTTACGTGTTTTCCATTCTCACCGTCGCGCTCGCAGGCTGCACCGGCGAATCACCCCAGGCGCCGGCGAACCCGGATGCGGGACTCGCGATCGCGACCTTCGATCCGATTACCGCGGTGCCGGAAGTTCAGCGCAACTTCTTCGCCGTGCTGTCGGGCGGCGAGGAGGTGCCGGCGAACGACGCGCCGGGGCGCGGCGTCGCCAAGTTCCAGTTGAGCGAGGACGGCCTGTCCCTGCACTACAGCCTAGCCGTGGCGAACATCGAGAACGTCACGGCCTCGCACATCCACCTGGCGCCCGCCGGCACCAACGGCGGCGTGGTCGTGTTCCTGTTCGGGCCGGCCGCCCCGGCGGGACCGCTGGCGGGGAAGATCGCGGTGGGGACCATCACCGGCGCGAACCTCATCAACGCGCTTGCCGGACAGCCGCTGAGTGTGCTCCTCGATCACATGAACGCCGGGAATGCGTACGTGAACGTGCACACGTCGCAGATTCCGGGCGGTGAGATCCGGGGTCAGATCCGTTAGTATTACCGAGCGGGCCCGCAGCCGATGATTGCGGCTGCGGGCCCGGCGCGGCCCGACGATCCGGCACGCCGCTTGCCACACGCAGGAAAAAGCCCGTCGGCTACGCAACGATGGCGGGCGGAGAGGAACTACATGCCCCCGTTCCGTCGTATTGCGCCCGTCCTCGCCGGCCTGTCGCTGGTTCTTGTCTCGCCGGTATTCGCCCGGACCTACGTCGTTCCCCACTTCATCCAGTCCGACGACCCGTCCTCAACGCAATACTCGTTCGCCACGAGTCTGCAGCTCACCTACGTCCCCGGCCTGGTCGACCTCGAAGCGGCGCCCGGGGCGACGGTCGACATCTACCTGTTCGACCCCAACGGGGTGATCATCGAGAGCGCGACGCTGCAGCCCGTGTGCAACCCGTGCTCGTTCGCGCTGACCGGCGCGCAGCGGCGGACCTCGCTGAGCCTGTACAGCCAGTTCATCGCGGCGGGCGGATTCGCGGCGGGCGTCGAGATCGGCTTCGTCCTGATCGACGTCACCGGTGACGCGGACAACGTGGTGCTGGGCGCCGTGATCATGAACACGCACACGAGCGTGTTCGACTTCGACGCCGCCGTCCAGAACGTCATCGAGGTACCGGGCGGACTGAGCCCGACCGGCCGACTCATTGTGTATCCCCACGTGGTCGAGCAGAGCGACCCCACCACGCTGCCCAACGCCATCGATACCCATTTCTACGCGGTGTACGCGGGGGGCATCACCGGCAGTCCCATCCCGGCCGGTGATGGGGCGAGGGTGGCGCTCTACCTCTTCGACGACGACGGCGCCCCCATCCAGAGTGCCACGGCCGGCAACGTGTGCGCACCGTGCATCGAGTCCGTCGACGCCTCCACCCCCAGGGCCTCCTTCAACCTCCACTCGCGCTTCGTGAGTGCCGGCGGGTTCGCCAGCGGCGCCGCGGTCGGCTTTGCGATGGCGGTGATCACGGGCAACGCCGACGCGGTGGCGATGGAGGGGTTGCTGGTCAATTCCCACACGGGTGCGTTCGATCTCAGCGTGGCCGAACTCGAGTCGGTGGAGCTCCCGTACACGCCCCCGCCCACGAGTGCTGCGACGCCGTCGGCCGGCGCGTGGTTGCGGACTTTTCCGAATCCGCTCCACGGGTCGACGCGTATCGCGTACGCGGTCCCCGCGAGCGGGGTGGTCAGCGTGGAGATCGTCGACGTGCGCGGGCGCGTGGTGGCGCGGCCGGTGGATCGGCGTCACGACGCGGGTTCCCACGAAGTCGTGTGGAACGGACGCTCGGACGCGGGCCAGGCTCTGCCGAGCGGCGTCTACTTCGCGCGGCTCGTGTCAGCGCAGGGCACCCGGGTCGTCAAGCTGACCCTCCTGCGCTAGCGCCGCCGGCCGGCGCCCGAGCAAGCGCTGCGCCACGTGCTTCACATCCTCCAGGATGAGGTAGGCCGCCGGCACGATGGCGAGCGTGATGAACGTGGCGCCCACCACGCCGAAGGCCAGTGAGACCGCCATCGGCACCATGAACTTCGCCTGCACGCTCCGCGCGAGCAGGAGCGGCGTCAGCCCCGCGAAGGTGGTGAGCGAGGTGAGCCAGATCGGCCGGAAGCGGCGCACGCCCGCTTCGCGCAGCGCCTGCTCGAGCGGCAGTCCCTCGCGGCGTCGCTGGTTGATGTAGTCCACCAGCACGATGCTGTCGTTCACGACCACTCCGGTCACCGCCACCAGCCCGAACATCGACAGCATGGAGAGGTCGAGGCCCATGATCACGTGCCCCCACACCGCGCCCACCAGCCCGAACGGGACCACCGACATCACGATCAGCGGCTGGATGTAGGACCGGAACACGATCGCAAGCTGGGCGAAGATGAGCAGCTGCGCCAGCAGGAAGGCGCGCCCCAGGTCGCGCATGGTGTCCGCCTGCTCCCGCTGTTCGCCTTCGAAGGTGTATGAAACGCTGGGGAAGTCCTTGAGGATCCCCGGCAGCACGTTGGCGCGCAGGTCCGACATCACCTCCGTGGCGTTGGCGCGCGTTGCGTCCACGTCGGCGGTGACGTTGATGCTGCGCTTGCGGTCGACGCGCTGGATGGTGGAGAACCCCACGCCGAGCTCGCCCTCCGCGACCTCGGTGAACGGCACCTCACCGCCGTCGGGTGTGCGGATGCGCATGCGCTGCAGATCGTCGATGGAGCGGCGCTGGGCCTCGGGATAGCGCACCATGATGCGCACGTCGTCGCGGCCGCGCTGGATGCGCTGCGCTTCCTCGCCGTAGAACGCCTGGCGGACCTGGCGGCCCAGGTCGGAGAGCGTGATGCCGTAGGCCTCGGCCGCGGGCTTCACCTTCAGCTTGATCTCCTGCTTCCCGCCGCGGAAGGAATCCGTGATGTCGTACACGCCGTCGTAGCGCGCCAGCGCCGCCTTGACGCGCTCGGACGCGGTCTCCAGGCGGCCGAGGTCGAGCCCCGAGAGCTGCACGTTGATGGGCTCGCCCGCCGAAAAGATGGTCGCGGTGAACGAGAGCTCGATCGCGTCGGGAATCTGTCCCGTCGCCTCGCGCCAGCGGCGCGCAACTTCCGCGCTGGTGACGCTGCGCTCCTCGGCCGGCGCCAGCTCGAGGAGCACCTCACCCACGTTGCTGGCGGCGAGGCTGCCGCCGTCGGCCGGGCCGCCCTGCCGCGCGCGGTAGGGCTGGTCGCCCACGGTGGCGAAGATGTGCTGGA
>DASTOO010000309.1:0-5496 GCA_035762505.1 Candidatus Krumholzibacteriia bacterium | reverse complement strand
CGGGCATCGAAACCATCCTCTCCTGGACGAACGATTCGCTGGAGCGGATCGTCAGTCTGCGATAACACGCGCACTCACGCGCCCGTTTCGGGCCGGCGCGGGCAGGTTCCCCTTTGCGATCCGGCGGAACGTGCCTACACTGTTGACAAGGGCGGCCACGGAGGAGAAAATGACGACCACACGACCCGATGTCTGGTTGCGGGGTCCCATCTACGGGATTCCGGAACTGCTCATGCCCATCGTCCAGATCCTGATGCAGGCCCGCGAGGACGCCCGCCGGGCGGCGGCCGACCTGACCCCCGACCAGCTCCGCGCCCGCCCGGGCGGGGCGGCGTCGGCGGCCTACCACCTGTTCCACGCCGCGCACGCGCTCGACCGGCTGATGACGTACGCCCGGGGCGAATCCCTGCACGAGTCGCAGCGCAGCGTCCTTGGGATCGAGAAGAGCGGCGACGTCCACGGCGACGCGGCCGAGCTGCTCGATCTCTTCGACGCCACCGTCGAGCGCGCAATCCGGCAGCTGCGCTGCACGCCCGAGAAGTCACTCCGCGACGAACGGCGCGTCGGCGGCGCCCAGCTGCCCAGCACGATCCTCGGCCTCCTCTTCCACGCCGCGGAGCATACATCCAGGCACACCGGGCAGCTCATCACGACGGCGAAGGTCGTAACCGGCGCGCCGCGGTAACCTCCGGAAGCCTCTTCTCGCCGGCCGTCGGGCACGTCATACTCCCGGGGCCAGCCGCGCATTCGAACAGGAAGCGTGACATTCCCCCGGCCATGCTCACATCCTGGTGTATCCGCACGTTCCTGGCGCTGCTCCTCGTTGCAGTGCTCTCACCACCCGCGACCGCGCATCCGCCGCGGCCCTCCGACTCGCTCGCCGATTCGCTCTACGAAGCGGGAGCGTACGACTCGCTCCTGTCGTTTGCATCGCGCGGCGTGAACGCCGCCGTCGCACGCAGTGATGCCGTTCAGCACGGGCGGATGCTGTTCTACCGGGGACGCGCCCGTCTCGCGCTCCGGCAACCCGGCGCGCGCGAGGACATCGACCGCGCCATCGCGGTGGCGACCGCGGCGGGGGATTCGCTCGGCTGGGTGCACGGGCTGGGGCTCCGGGCGTTCATCGTGCTCAACGAAGGGCGCCTCGCCGAATCGATCCTGCTGAATGAGCGGCGCATCGCGATTGCGGAGGCCCTCGGCCTTTCGCGCAGTCGCGGGTGGGGGCACCTGCTCATCGGGTACGCCTGCCTCATGCAGGCCGAGCTCGAGCGGGCACAGACCGAATATCAGAAGGCGGCGTTTCTCTTCGGAGCCGCTGGGCGCCGGCGCGATCTCCTGACGGCCCACATCGGCCTCGGCCGCGTGTACAACGCGCGGGGGCGCTTGGACGACGCCCGCGCCACGCACCACCTGGCGCTGGAACTGGCGCGCGAGCTGGGCGACCAGGACCAGGAGGGCGACTGCTGGAACAACCTCGGAACGCTGGAATCGCAGAACGGCGACCTCGCGCTGGCCGCGGACTACTTCCGGCGCTCGTACGAGCTCCAGCGCGCCCGGGGCGCGCCCGACCTGGCGGAGGCGGCGGCGAACCTCGCCACGGCGATGATCACCATCGGCCATTATGCCGCCGCGGAGTCGGTCCTGGTCGACGCGATCGGGGCGGCGCGCGCGTGGCATTTCGACCTCGTGCTCGGCGGCATGTACAACGACCTCGGCCGGCTGCGCCTCGAGCAGGAGCGGCCGCGCGGCGCGGCGGTCTACTTTCGCATGGCACTCGCGCGCGGTGACTCCGCGACCGTCCCGGCGCGCCTGAGTGCGGTGGCCGGCCTGGCCGAGGCGCTGGCCGCGCAGGACAGCCTCGACGCCGCCCTGGCCGTCATGGATGCGCACGCGGTGCGTGTATTCGCGATGCTCCCGTCGATGTGGCGCAGCGAAGTGCTGACCACGTGGTCACGCTGCCTGCGCGCCGCGGACCGGCCCGACCGCGCGCTGAGTGTTGCGAGCAACGCGTTCGACGACGCCTCCGCGCGCGCCGACACGGCCAATGCGGTGCTCGCCGCCCTGGAGGTGAGTGCGGCGCGGCGCGCCCTCGGGGCGGCGGCGGAGGCGTTCGCCTGGTTCGACCGTGCGCGCGTCATGTTCAGCGCGGGATCGCGGCGCAGCCACGAGTACCAGTGGCGCGAGGCCTATCGGTCCGCGCTGATGCCGCCGCTCGTCGCTGGTGCGGTGGTCCTGCTCGAATGGCCGCCGGGTGCGCCCGCCGGCGACCGCGAGCGAGCGCTGTTCGACTTCCTGCAGGAAGTGCGCGCGCGCACATTGATGGAGCGCATCTGCGATCCGCGCAGCGCGGCCGACGTCGCGGGCCTCGCGGCGATGGTCACCGCGGACGACCTCCAGCAACGCGTGCTGCGCGCGGGAGAGTGTCTGCTCGACATTTCGGCGGGCCGGGAGCGGGTGTATGTCTTCGCCGTCACGCGCGATTCGCTGCGCCTGTCCATCGTGGACGACCCGGACCGCGCCATCGAGAGGCGCGCGCGCCGTTTCATCGGCCTGGCGAGCATTCCCGGCGCGGCGTACACCACGGCGGCCGGCCCCGCCGATCTGCTCGGCGGCGTCGCCGGCATAGTCCGCGGCGCCTCCTCGATCGTCGTCGTGGCGGACGGGTGGGTCTCGTCGCTTCCGTTCGCGGCGCTCCCGATCGGGGCGGGTGAGGCGCTCTTCGATGGGCGCGAGGTCAGCGTCGTCCCGGCCGCGTCGCTGCTGCAGGATCTGCGCGCGCGCGCGCGCGAACCGGACGAGGGGGGGCTGCTCGCCTTCGCGCCGGCGGGCGCATCGCTGCCCGGCGCGCGACGCGAGGCGCGGGCGCTCGCGTCGCGCTACCGCGACGTCGACCTCGTCGACTCGACCCTCACCGTGGCGGGCCTCGCCGAGCTCGCGCGCCGCCGCGGCATCCTCCACGTCGCCACGCACGTCCACGTCAACAGCGAACGCCCCTGGCACTCGGGCATTCAGGCGGGGCCCGACAGCGCCGGCGCGGACTACCTGCGCGCGTCGGAGATCGCGCGCGCCGACTTCCGGGACCACATCGTGGTGCTGTCGAGCTGCGAGTCCGCGCTGGGCCGCTCCACCCTCGGGGAGGGTGTCCTGGGCATGACCTCCGCGTTTCTCGCGGCGGGTGCCCGCGCGGTGGTGGCGAGCCTCTGGAAGGTCGACGACCGGACGACCTCCGATCTCATGATTGCATTCTACCGCGGTCTGGAGCGCGGCCTGACCGCCGGCGAGGCGTTGCGCGCGGCCCAGATGGCTGCGCGGCGCGAGCGGCCCGCGCCGTTCTACTGGGCGGGGTTCGTCGTGGTGGGGGACGCGGCCGCCGCGGCCCCGCTCGAAGCCCGCAGCCGCCCCCGCATCCTTATGGTATTATTGACGTTCGGTGTGGTGGCCGCAGCCGGCGCGGTGATGGTCCGCCGCCGCCGTCGAAATACCCTGGGCCTGTGACAAACCGGCAACACACCTGTCCCATAGATGACTGATCGATTGATACAACCGGACGGCGAGCTGCTCGAGACGGCGCGCCGTCGCGCGGGGGAAGCGGAAGGACGCAATGCCGCGGGAGAATTGCTGCGCCGCCACCGGCAGGCCGTGTACGTCTGGTGCCACCGCTACGTCAAGGATCACGAACGCGCGCTCGACATGGCGCAGGACGTTCTGCTCCAGGCGTACGAGCGGCTCGATCAGTTCGAAGGACGGTCCGCGTTTTCGTCGTGGCTCTTCGTGATCGCCCGCAACCGCTGCCTGAACGAGATGAGGCGCGATCACCGGCACGACGACGAGGAACTGGATCTCCTTCCGGATGAGCGGGTGCGTTTCGACGAGTTGCTCGACGAGACGTCGCGCGGAGAAAAGCTACTCATTCTCATGAACGAAGTGCTGGATCCGGTGGAGAGAAGGGCGGTCTGGCTGCGCTACACGGAACGGATGCCGGTCGAGGCGATCACGACGATGCTGGGCCTCGACGGAAAGTCCGGGGCGCGCGGGCTGCTGCAGCGGGCGCGGCGCAAACTCCGTGCGGCCATTGAGGGCGAGACCGGCTCGGCGCCGGCTCGAGGAGGAGACCCCACATGACGACACGATGCCTGACCATTGAAGAGATCGCCCGGCTGAGGACGGCGGGCGCGACCGACCCGGGACGCCGCCACGTCGACGCGTGCGCGCGCTGTTCCGCGCTGGCCCTGGCGTACGCGGAGTTCGTGGGTGCGGAACCGGCGGAGGGAGCCGACGTGGGCGACGCCGGCCGCCGTCTGTCGGCATTCATCGCGGAACACATCGAGCGCGGCCCCATTGCGGCCGCGGCTTCCCGCCGGCCGCCGCGGCGCTGGTTCGAGTTCACGTCACCGGGGCGGATGTGGACGCTGGTCGCGTCCGCGGCCGTCGTGGCAGTGCTCGCCGTCTCGGTGGCGCGCCGCGAGGTGGCCCCGGACGAAATGCTGCTGCGCGGGACCGCGGACGGAGCGCAGCTCGCGGCGTACACCGTCGCCGCCAACGGGTCCATCCCCCTCATCTGGGCGCCGATCGACGGCGCGGACTCGTATCGCATCACGATTCTCCGGGAGGACCTCTCGGAGCTCGCGCGGATCGGTCCCGTCGGGGAGAACTCGCTCGCCTTCGCGCCGGCCGCGCATTCGCTCGCGGTCGGGCGCTACTTCTGGGAAGTCACCGCCCTGGCCGGCGGCGATCCCGTCGCGTGGGCCGGACCGGCGCCGCTGATCGTTCGCTGACCGGGAGGCCGCGCGCGGCAGATCACGGTTTCGTGGCGGTCTTCCGCTGGTGCTTCTTCCTCCACTTATGGGGTGGTTCGAACGGCGGTTTCGGACCGGCGTCCGCCGCTCGCAGAATCCGGTCGGCCAGGTCGGGGAATCCATTGTCACCGAAGTGGCTTACGTTTTCGTAGGCGAGCCCCATGGCGAGCAGCTTCTCGGCCAGCAATTCTCCGTCGACGAAGATGTGCGCGAGCCGCCGCTGGTAGCGGTCGAGTCCGTCGGTCGCGATCTCGACGACGCGCGCGCGCAGAATGAGCGCCCGCGTCGAGTCCGCGGCCGCGCGGCCGAACGGCTGATCCTCGAATATGCCGACGTCGGGCCCCGCGACTTCCGGCGTGTCGATGCCGAGGAAGCGGATCGGTTTCCCGTCCAGCAGGAACGTGTCGCCGTCGTCGAACTCGATGCGCGCCACGTCGACCGCCTTCGCCCCCGGATACGACGCCCGGCGACGCGCCGTGGCGTCGTCCCCCGAGCAGGCCGCGCCGCCGAGCAGCGCGAGTGCCAGCACCGCGTGCGCGTAACGGTGGCACATCGTCGTCATGCCATGATCTTCCGCCATTGGAGCCGGGGGGCGCAACCGGCATCGACGGCCAGAATGGGCTGGCACGGCGGCCCGCCGTCTTGTATTCATCACAGGAATGAAGCGGGTTTCGTACACCTGGATCGACACGCCGCTCGG
>DASTOO010000308.1:0-5645 GCA_035762505.1 Candidatus Krumholzibacteriia bacterium | reverse complement strand
ATCGTCACGAGTTCAGTTGACGCGCCCGGTCGGGGCGTGATATACAGGTGTCTCGTAGTACCACGGCTTGGCGATCCACGGAAAAGGGCTATGCGTTTTCTGGTTGCCGGTTTCGACCGGGACGGACTCGAACGTTCGAGCGTGCGCAATGGCCAAAACGGACGCCCTCTTCACCCGCTCCTCCGTTCCGATTCCACATCATTGCTCTCTGCCTCCATGTCGGCGTGATCACGCCCCCGGTGCGTGAAAAGGCGTGACAGGGAGGGGCGCGCGGCCGTTTGGCTCGCGCGGGAACTCAACATCCAACCCCATGGGAGGAACCACCATGACGGGGAACAGATGGGGGTCGAGCCTTCTCATTCTCCTCCTCCTGCTCGCGATTCCTGTCGCCGGCGCTCACGCGGTCAATCTGTACCTGTACGATTCGAGCGTGGCGTCCGACATCGATCTGGCCAAGTACTTGAACGACGGCACGCTGCTGCAGAACGGCGGAAAGGAATTCCGTCCGTACGTCAGCCCTGGGCCGGCGCCGGACCCGTATCCCACGATCGCCATCTCCGAGAACAGTTTCGAACATCTCGGCGCGTCGAACGTTCAGATCGACGGCGTGGTGTTTGAAAACCACGGCAACTTCTACGTGCCCTACAAGGAAGCGATCGTCCTCTGGACCGTGCGCATCCCCAATGCGTCGCAACGGTCCGCCGCGGAGCTGGCAGAGGACCTGACGCTGTCGCTGTGGATCGACTGGAACCAGGACTCGGTGTGGAAGGCCGGGGAACGGATGATCCATCATTCGTTCAACCTCGCCAGCCATCTGCCGACGGTCGACGACGAGATCGTCGTGTCGTACGTGACGTCGTTCATCGTCCCGGACATGACGCAGATCCTGCAGGCCAACGCCAAGTTCGGAAACTCCGACAAGGACATCCGTCATCTCTGGGCCCGTGCCCTCGTCGCCTACGACGACAACGACGCCAGCCCCGACGGCGCACAGCTATTCGGGGAATACGAAGATTACCGCATCGCCTATTACGTCCAGAACAAGTTCGCCGATGACGGCGGATCGCGTTAGGAGGCAAGAGCGATGAAGCGATTCAACCAGGCATTCCTGCTCGGCGCGGCCCTGGCGTGTGCCCTCCTCGTTCTCCCGTCGCTGCGCCCGACCGGTGCGCAGGACGGCGAGAGGCCCGCGCGGGTTTCGCCGGAGCTCGTGAAGCAGATGGAAACGGCCTCGCCCGACGCGATGATCAAGGCCGTCGTGCGCGTGCGCTCGGTGGGACCGGCGCCCCAGGCGAACCTGGGCCGGTCCGCGGTGTTCACGGCGCTGCGCCAGAACGCGCGCGCCTCGCAGGCGCAGCTGCGCGCGTTCATGAACCAGCCGGCGGTCCGCGCCGAGGGCGCGATCGTCAAGGAATTCTGGCTGGACAACCTCGTCCTCGTCGAAGCAAAGCGGAGCGTGATCGAGCAGATCGCGCGCCGGGCCGACGTCGAGGAGGTCTTCGAGAACTTCACGCTGACCCTGCCCCCGCGGCTGCCGGGTGATCCCGACCCGCTCGCGCACCAGACGCAGGCGTGGGACAACATTGGCCACATCGGCGCGAAGCAGGTGTGGCAGAGCTTCGGCCTCACCGGCGCGGGCGTGCGCGTCGGCGGCCTGGACACGGGCGTCGACATCGCGCACCCCGACATCGCGGGCAAGATGGTCACGACCAACCCGGCCGACCCGACCTACCCGGGCGGGTGGGCCGAGTTCGACGGCAACGGCAACATGATTCCCGGTTCGGTGCCGCACGACAGCGACCAGCACGGCACCCACACCACCGGCACCATGATCGGCGGCAGCGCCAGCGGCTACGCGGTCGGTGTGGCACCCGCCGCGAGTCTCATGCACGGGCTCGTCATTCCGGCTGGAAGCGGCTCCTTCACGCAGGTCGTCGGCGGCATGGAGTGGATCATCGATCCGGACAACAATCCGATGACCGACGACGGCGCGGATGTCGTCAACATGTCGCTCGGCGCCACCGGCACGCACACGCAGATGGTGGCACCCACCGACAACATGGCCGCCGCCGGCGTGTTCCCGAGCTTCTCCATCGGCAACAGCGGCCCCGGCGCCTCCACCACGGGCAGCCCGGGCAACGTCCCGAGCGCCTTCGGCGTCGGTGCGACGGACTTCGCGGACGTCATCGCGTCATTCTCGAGCCGCGGTCCGGTGACGTGGAACTTCGCGCCGTACATCGGCACCTACACCAAGCCCGACATCTCGGCGCCCGGCGTCCAGATCTACTCCACGGTCCCCGGTGGGGAGTGGCAGTGGAGCGGCGCGGGCTTCACGTGGAGCGGGACTTCCATGGCGGCCCCGCACGTGTCCGGAACGGTGGCGCTCATGCGCCAGGCGAATCCGGCCATGACCATCGCCGAGATGAAGCAGATCCTCGCACAGACGTCGCTCGATCTGGGCAGCGCGGGGATGGACAACAACTACGGCTGGGGACGCGTGAACGCGTTCGCGGCCGTTAGCGCCGCACTGGTCGGCGTGGGAACGCTGGAAGGGACCGTGACCAGTTCGGGCATGCCGGTCGAAAACGCGACCGTGCACGTGCTCGACAGCGGCCAGCGCGTTCAGACCGACGCGGCCGGTCACTACAGCGTTCGCGTCGTGGCGGGCGACCACACCATCGAGGCGAGCCGGTTCGGATACGAGACGGCGTCGGCGGTGGTGTCGATCGTCGCCGACGCGACCACGACCCAGGACTTTTCGTTGAATCAGCTTCCGTCGGGCAATATCGCCGGGACGGTGAGCGATGCGCAGTCCGGGGCCGGCATTTCCGCGGGCATCAGCGTCAAGCTGGGCGGGATCGTGGTCGTCACCGCGGCCACCAATCCGGCGACGGGCGCGTACGACATCACGCTCCCGGTCGGTACGTACGATCTCGCGTTCACTCCGACCTTCCCCTACCCGGCCACCACGCGCCTGAACGTCGCCGTCATGGAGGCGATGACGACCACGCTCGACGTCGCGCTCATGCCGGCGGAGATCCTGATCGTCGACGACGACGGTGGCGACGCGTACGAGGTCCACTACCAGAACGCGATCGCGGGGGCGGGACGCTCCTACCTCACCGTGGGCGCGGCGCCGACGGCCGCGCAGATGAGCGCGTTCGACGCGGTGGTGTGGCTCACCGGTGACGACTACAGCACGACACTCACGGCCGCCGACCAGGCCGAGCTCGCCGCCTATCTCGACGGCGGCGGGCGTCTCTTCATGTCGGGCCAGGACATCGGCTACGACATCCGCACCGAAGCGTTCTACGCCAACTACCTGCACGCGGCCTACGTGCAGGACGACGTCAAGCTCGGGGCCGTCTTCGGCAACGGAGCGAGCCCGGTCGGCACGGGATTCGCCTTCGACATCAAGGGCGGAACCGGCGCCAACAACCAGGCCTACGCGTCCGAGATCGATCCCATGGGCGGCGCGACGACCGCGTTCTACTACAACGCGGCCGTGCCGGAAGGGGCGTCGGTATCGGCGACGCCGGTGAAGACCTCCGAGATCGGAGGCAACGGCATCACCAGCTCGGGCACCGCGGGTCTCTCGTACGAGGGCGCGTATCGCCTCGTGTACTTCGCGTTCGGCTTCGAGGCCATCGCGGACGCGGGCGGTCGCACCGAGGTCATGGACCGCGTGCTCGACTGGCTGCAGGGATTCCCCGAGATTGCGCACACGCCGCTCGGGGATACCGAAGACACGCAGCACCCGTACAGCGTGCGGGCCGTGATCACATCCGATTTCTTCGCGCTCGACCCGTCGAGCTTCGCGGTTGTGTACCGCGCGAACGGCGGAACGGACTACACGGTTGCGATGACGGCCACCGGTGCGCCCGACGAATACGCGGCGGACATCCCCGCGCAGCCGGCGGACACCGAGGTCGAGTACTACCTCCGCGCGGCGGACGTCGAGGGACACGTCTCGACGCACCCGCTGGGTGCCCCGGGGCTGCGCCACTCGTTCCGGGTGGGCGCCGACGACACGCCGGCGGAGATCGCGCACACGCCTTTCCGTGACACGAATGATCTCACGGGTCCGTACCCGATCGAGGCGATGGTCACCGACAACATCGGCGTCGAGGCCGTCTACCTGCTGTATTCGAAGAACGGCGGTCTCTATCACCGGGTGGAGATGGTTCCGCCCGATCCGATCCAGCCCGTGTACGTGGCCGGGATCCCGGGTCCGTCCGAGATCGGCGACCAGTACGACTACTACATCCTCGTGATGGACGAGTCGTACTCGGGCAACACGACGCGCGCGCCGGCGACGGGGGCCTACCACTTCACGATCGTCGAGGAGTTCGTGTGGGACTTCGAGATGGACGACGGCGGGTTCACGCCGAACGGCGGCGTGTGGGCGTGGGGTGCTCCGACCAGCGGCCCCGGCGCGGCGCACTCGGGCACGAATCTGTGGGCGACGGTGCTCGGGGGAAACTACCCGATCAACGCCGACGCGACCCTCGATCTGCCCGCCATCAGCATCGGTGCCGACCGGCTCTACGCCGTGTTCTCGTTGTGGCACTGGTACAACATGGAGAACCGGTTCGACGGCGGGAACGTGAAGGTCTCGAGCGACGGCGGAGCGACGTTCCAGCTGGTCACACCGGGTCGTGGTTATGACGACATCTCGCGTACCACCACCAAGGGCATTCCCAGCGAGCCGGTCTTCACCAACATCAAGGAGTTCTGGCAGGAGGACGTGTTCGATCTGTCCGCGTTCAAGGGGCAGCAGGTGATCATCCGCCTGCACTTCGGGAGCGACCCCAGCGTCGTGCGCTCCGGCTGGTACGTCGATGACATGCGCCTGCGAGGCAGCGACGTCGACGACGTCGCGCCGTCGATCTCGAACGTAGTGGTTCCCGCCAGCACGTTCGATACGGCGGGCCCGTACCCGGTGACGGCGAAGGTGCGGGACCTCTTCTCCGGCCTCGCCGGCGTTTCCCTGCACTACAGCCTGAACGGGGGATCCTACACGCAGCTTCCCATGACGCCCGGAGCGGACGATGTGTGGAGCGCCGACATCCCCGGCCAGTCACAGGGCACGCGCATCAACCTGTACGTCGAGGCGGCGGACAACGCGGGCAACGTGAACCGGGATCCGGCGACGGCGCCGGGCGACGCCCACGCGTTCGCCATCCTGCCGAGCGCTCCCACGCTCGTGCTGGCGAGCTCGAACACGACCGGCGGCACGTTGGCGGCGTACCGGGCCGCACTCGAGGCCAACGGCCACGAGGCCGACTACTGGAGCTTCGTCAGCCAGGGTACGGAGGTTCTCTCGCACCTCAACGCGTACGACAACATCATTCTCGAGGAGACGAGCAGCATGACGGCCGCCGAGATGACGGCCTACACCGCCTACCTCCAGTCCGGGACGATCGGAGCCAAGAAGGGCTTCTTCATCCTGGCGCGGAGCATCGGGCTCACCTCTTCGAACCGTCCGTTCATCTCCCAGTACCTGCGTGCCGACTATGTGCAGAACGACGCGGGTTGGAAGGAGATCACGGGCGAGACGAACGATCCCATCGGCATCGGTGAGACGTTCATTCTCAGCGGAACGTCGGTCGACGAAATCCAGCGCTCGACCACCAACCCGGGCG
>DASTOO010000307.1:0-28797 GCA_035762505.1 Candidatus Krumholzibacteriia bacterium | reverse complement strand
GAGGGCCACCGACGAGATGGCGGGGTACGCACTCGCGGAAAGACTCGGCTGTCACGGGTGTCACGGTCCTCGTGGTGTCGGAGGCACGCCCAACCCGGGGAGCAAAGAGATGGAGATCCCGTCGTGGGACGGCGGGACGCCGATGATGTATGCCGAATCGGAAGCGGAGCTGCGCGAGTGGATCCTGGACGGGGTTCCGAAGCGGCTGGCGCAGGAGCACGAGCACGCGCATGACCATACGGCTGGTAGAACCTCGCTCCCGATCCACATGCCGGCGTACCGGGACATCATCAGAGCGGACCAGGTCGACCTGCTCGTCTCGTACGTGAAGGCGGTGGCGCTCTGGGACCCGCTTCCGGAGGCCGCGCTCCGGGGCCGGCGCACCGCCGCCCGACTCGGTTGCTTCGGGTGCCACGGTCCGGGCGGGATGATCGGCATGGCCAATGCCGGGAGTTTCAAGGGGTACATCCCGCCGTGGCGCG
The DNA here is from genome assembly GCA_035762505.1 of Candidatus Krumholzibacteriia bacterium. Lineage (GTDB taxonomy): Bacteria > Krumholzibacteriota > Krumholzibacteriia > WVZY01 > JAKEHA01 > JAKEHA01. The sequence goes on along the minus strand of DASTOO010000307.1, from coordinate 28,315 downwards.
GCAAGGACTTCGCGGAGCTCGTGCGCAACGACGCCGAGCTCCGGTCGTGGATACTCGACGGGAAGATCGCCCGCTTCGAATCGAACGCCATCGCACGTTTCTTCACGCGCCGGCAGGTCATTCAGATGCCGGCCTATCGTGACGTGGTGACCGACACCGAGGTGGACGACATTGTAGCCTATATCCAGGAACTCTCAAAGGAGGCTGAATGATAACGCCACGCCCATGGAACCGCGCGCTTTCTCTTGCGACCGTCGTCGCCCTGGGTGCCTGCGCGTCAGCCCCGGGAGATGCGGGTTTCTCGACGGTACAACAAGCGGTGAAGAAACAGAGCGGTCACGATCTGATATGGAGTGGCCCCGGGGGTGAAGAAACGGTGGAGGTTATGCGCCCCGCGCCCGATCGGCCGCTCGCCGCGGACGACGCCGTGGAGCTGGCCCTGTTCAACAATCGCTCTCTGCAGGCTTCGCTCGAGTCGCTCGGCATCGCGCGCGCCGATTTGATCGAGGCGGGCACGCTGCACAACCCCACGCTGGAAGCGCGTGTGCGGTGGTCGAGCCACGTTTCGTCGGCCAATCCGGAAATGGCGCTGCTGTTCGACGTCACCGACCTGGTGCGTCGCGGAAAGCGAAAAGCAGTGGCATCAGATACCGGCATGGATGGCTTGCAGTCATGAACTTCAATCTCTTTTCAAGGAGGACGAGATGAAACCGAAGTTTTTGCTCGCAACGCTGGTCATGGTGACCATGACCACACCGGCCTTTGCACAGCATGGGCATGCCCACGGAAACGATGCGGCCAAAAAGCCGGTCGCGATGACAGGCGAGGTGATCGACCTGACTTGCTTCATGCAGCATCCCGCGGATGCCGTGGGTATGGACCACGCCAAGTGCGCCAAGATGTGCATCAGCCAGGGGCTCCCGATCGGGTTCCTGGCCGAGGACGGGACGATTTACCTGCTGATCGGTGAAGGCCACGATCCGATCGCGACGAAGGTGGCTGACATCGCCGGCAAGACGGTGACGATCAACGGCGTGGTCACCGATCACCATGGTGTCAAAGCAATCCAACTCGTTTCCGTCAAGCCATAGGTCGCCAGCCCCCGGCCCCGGCAAGGCGCTAGAACTCAGGAGGACCAGCATGAAAAAGATCGCTGCTGCCATGATGGTGATGTTTCCCTTTGTGGGAGGATCGTGCCTGGGCGGCGCGAGCGGCATGGGCGGCGGGTGCGGCATGGGCGGCCACGCGGGCCATGGCGCCGGGGCGCACGAGGCGCACGCGCAGGAGGTGACGGCGCCGAAGGCCATGCGCCCCGTGCCCGACCCGCAGTTCGACGCGGTGCGCACGCGGCGCGTGCTGGAGGCCTACGACCGAATCGTCGTGGCGCTGTCCAATGACAGGACAGCGGGTGTCGATGAAGCGGCCGCACTAATCGCGAAAGAAGCCCCCAACGTCACGATCAAAGAAACGGCGGGCCCTCTGTCCGTGACTGACGAGAAACCGGACATCGCGAAATTGCGGGAGCGGTTTAAGCCGCTGAGCGCCGCCGTCGTGCTGTACGTCGCTGGCAACCACGAGTCTCTCGAGGCTGCGCTCGAAAAGGACGAGGCGCCCATACCACGGAAGGCATACTGTCCCATGGTGGAGACGGCATGGCTGCAGCACGGGGACAAGATCTCAAACCCCTTCTACGGCTCGAGCATGCTGCGGTGCGGGGAGTTCCAGGACTGGGCCGAAGGGAATTGAGGGCGCGGGCAGCGAAATAGCCACTTGCATAAACTCATCTTGCAAGCGATAATTTGCGTACCAACCGGTGTCGATCCATCGGCACCCCGGACTTTCCGAGGAGGAACCCAATGAAACGGACACTGCTGCTTTCACTGTCACTCATTATGGCGCTCGCGGTCGTCGCAATCGCCGGCGACGCGGAGAAGGCTGAAAAGAAGAACGTCGTGACGCTCACCGGCGAAGTGCTCGACATGTACTGCTACATGTCGCACCCCGAAACCGGAGCCGGCACCGAGCACGCCAAGTGCGCGAACTCGTGCATCTCGCGCGGCCTGCCGATCGGATTCCTGGCGAGCGACGGCACCGTGTATCTCATCATCGGCAACGATCACAATCCGGCCAACGAGATGGTGAAGGGCTGGGGGGGGAAGCCGTCCACGATTACGGGCACGATCGTCGAGCACAAGGGAATGAAAGCCATCGACATCACTGGCATCTCCGAGGTGAAGGGTTAGTCGCTCCCGCCTTGGAGCGTGGGCGCGACGGGACAGGGCAAGGGCACGCATAGACGAGCAACCCCGTCGCGTTCACCGGTTTCGAAGCCCCGTCGGATAAGCATCCGGCGGGGCTTTCTGTTTGTGCGGGCGTGGGTGGAGAGGGTTGTTTGTGAGCATTCTTACATCGCACACCGCGAAGTGAGGGATGCTGCCGCCGGGACGGGTAATAATTGAGCGTCGGTCCCTTCCTCCGCCCCCGGGCGGGTACCCTCGACAAGCCCCCGCATTTGAACCTGTCTCACCGGCGGCGCCGGTGCCGCAGAATCGATCACAGACATCCACAGGAGGAGATTCCAGATGAAACGCATCACACTGCTGATCTTTACGCTCGTTTTCGGGCTCGCGGTGGCCGCTGTCAGCGACGCGGCGGCGCAGTCGAAAGCCGAGACGCCGCAGGCCCAGCCCGCCGAGCCCACCAAACCCGCCAAGCCGGAAGGAAAGCCCGCCACCCTGAGCGGCGAGGTGGTCGACCTCAACTGCTACATGGCGCGCCCGGCGGGCGCCACCGGAGCGGAGCACGCGAAGTGCGCGAATGACTGTGTGGGCAAGGGGCTCGCGGCGGGATTCCTGACGCCGGACGGCACGCTCTACGTGATCGTCGGCAGCAACCAGGCGCCGGCCAACCCCAAGGTGAAGGACTTCGTGGGCAAGCAGTCCACCATCACCGGCCGGATCATGCAGCACAACGGGGTGAAGGCGATCGACCTCGCCACCATCGCGGAGGCGAAGGGCTAGGCCGCGGGAGTCCGCCAACCGGCGGGCCGGCGGCTATCGCGGCGCGAGGGATTCCTCGGCCTGGCGCGACGTGTCTTCGGCATGCACGCGCATGAACAGATCGACCGCGTCCGGGTCGAGGTGCGTCCCCGAAACCGAGTTGATGAACTCGAGCGCCCGTTCCTCCGACCATCCCGAGCGGTAGGGCCGGTCCGAGCGGATGGCGTCCCACACGTCCACCACCGCGAAGATGCGCGCGGCGAGCGGGATGTGCGCGCCCTTGAGTCCGCGCGGGTAGCCGGAACCGTCCCACTTCTCGTGGTGGCACAGCGGAATGTCGAGCGCGCCGCGCAGGTACTCGATCGGCTTGAGCAGCTCGTACGCGTACGTCGGGTGCTGCTTCATCAGGCGCCACTCGTCGTCGGTGAGCTTGTCGGGTTTGAGCAGGATGTGGTCGGGGACGCCCATCTTTCCGATGTCGTGCAGGAGCGCGCCGCGGCGCACGTCGACCAGCTCGGCTTCGCTCATGCCGGCCCGCCGCGCGAGCCTCAGCGTCAGCTCCGTCACCCGCTGCGTGTGGCCTTCCGTCTCCTTGTCGCGCAGGTCCAATGCGCGCGACCATCCCTCGATCGTCGTGTCGTAGGCGAGGCGCAGGTCCATGTGTGACCGCTGCAGCTCGTCGTACATCGTCGCGTTCTCGACCGCCATCGACGTCTGGCCGGCCACCGTCTCCAGGAAATCGAGCCACTCGGAATCGCCGTCGAAGGGCGCGTTGAAGTACAGGCTGAGCACTCCGATCAAGTTCCCCTTGGCGACGAGCGGCGCCGCGTAGACCGCCCGCGCGGACAGCTCCGCGAGCGGCGCGTCCGTGGCCGTATCGGAGATGGCAATCGTCCGGCGCTCGCGCGCGGCCGTCCCCGCGATCCCCTGGCCCAGCCGCACGCCCGCGCCGGGTGCGGGCGTCGGGCGGCCCGCGACCGCGACGACACGGAGCATCAGCGTCTCGGCGTTGAAGAGACGGATGTCCGCGCCGTCCGCCTGGAGGCGGTTCCGCGCTTCCTCGAGAATCGTCCTGAGCGTGACGGCCATGTCGGTCGTGTTCAGGATCGCCAGGTCGATCGCCCGGAGCGTCTGCAGGCGCCCGAGTTGCCGCTGCATGTTCATCTCGGCGCGCTTGCGGTCGCTGATGTCCAGAGACGCGATGAATATCCCCTCGGGCACCGGATGAACACTCAGCTCGAACCAGCCGGCCGACCCGTCGGGGTAGACGAATTCGTTCTCCAGGACGGCGGACGCGCGCGCCTCCATGCATTCGCGCAGAACCGCGAACATCGGCGTGTTCTCGATGCCCGGGTAGCATTCCATCATGGTGCGCCCGACGAGATCCGGCTTCTCACGCCGACCCTGCCGCGCGACCACATCGTTCACGTAGAGGTAGCGCCAGTCGAAGCCGATTTTCTGGCAGCCCGCGAGCATCCGGTCGAGCGTCGCCGTGTGGCAGTCGGTGACGCTCGCGAGCGCGGCGGAGCGGGCGTCCGCCTCCTGACGCAGCCGGAGCAGTTCCTCGTCGGCGCATCGCCGTGCGGCGCGATGCCGCACCGTGGTCGCGAGACAGGCGAGCGAGAGGGCCGCCATCATGGAGAGAATCATGACCCCCCGCGCGGTTGCCCCACTCAGCCCGGCGGCCAGGAACAGCGCGACCATCAGGAAAACCCCGATGGATCCCATGTTGCGAATGGCACCTGTTCTCTTGCGTAATGCAGACAGTTTCATAGCCGGCTCCCCAAGCCGCTGAAACAGAAGGAGAAACAGAATCGGAGCGAACGCATCGCTGCAGCCAACGCCGGATAAACAAGTTCCGGGCCATCGTGTTCACCAGTCGCTTCCGGGATCGCGTATCATGCGGGGCATGTCGCCCCGGCCGCCGACGCCCCCGCCCGCTTCCGACGTCGAACTGCGGCGCGTGCTGGGCCGGGTCAGCGCCACCAGCATCGTCATCGGCGCGATCGTCGGCGTCGGCATCTTCTTCACTCCCACGAGTGTCGCGCGCATCGCCGGCAGCGCACACCTCGCGCTGTGGACGTGGGTCGCGGGCGGTGTCGTCGCCCTCCTCGGGGCGCTCACCTTCGCCGAGCTGGGCGGCATGTACGGCCGCACCGGCGGGCAGTACGAGATTCTACGCGACTCGTACGGCGTCCCCGTCGCGTTCTGCTTCGTCTTTTGCAACGCGACCGCCATCGTCGCGGGCGGCGTCGCGATCATCTCCATGGTATGCGCGGAGAACCTGGCGGCACTCGTGGCCGGCAGCGTTCCGTCCGCGGCGGCCGTGGCCGGTATCGCGGTCGTGCTGATCGTGCTGCTCGCCGGCGCGAACATCATCGGCGTTCGCTGGGGGGCGGCGATCCAGAACGTCACCGTGTTCGCCAAGGTGGCGGTGCTGTCGCTGATTGCGTTGCTCGCGGCGTTTGCCGCCCATCACGCCGCGGGTGCACCGGCGCCCCCGGAAGCGGCCGCCGCGACGAAGCCGTGGGTGGCGCTTCTGTTTGCCGGGCTCGTGCCGACGCTCTTCGCGTACGGGGGCTGGCAGCACGTGCTGTGGGTCGGCGGGGAAGTGAAGGACCCGCGGCGCAACCTGCCATTCGCGATCGTCGTGGGCGTGTCGATCGTGATGGTGGTCTACCTCGCCGTCAACTGGGCGTACCTGCACCTTCTGGGCTGGCAGGGTGTCAGCGGAAGCCGCGCACTCGCGGCGGACGCGGTTTCAGCGGCGTGGCCGAGCGCGGGCGCGCGCTTCGTCGCCGGGGCGGTGGCGCTGTCGGCGTTCGGCGTGCTGAACGAGCAGATCCTGTCGGGGCCGCGGCTTCTGTTCGGGATGGCGCGCGACGGTCGCTTCTTCGCTCCATTCGCGCGTGCACACGCGCGCTTCGCCACACCGGTGCGCGCCATCATGCTGACCGCGGCCCTCGCGCTCACCCTCGTGCTCGTCGCGGGGAAGGACGGCATCGACCGGCTGCTCACCGGCGTCGTGCTGGTCGACGCGGTCTTCTTCGCGCTCACCGGTGCGGCGCTGATCGTGCTGCGGATGCGCCGTCCGGGCGCCGATCGCCCCGCGCGCGTCCCGCTCTATCCGCTGATACCCGCACTGTTCGTGCTCTTCGAGGTGGCGATCATTGCCGGTGCGTTCCAGATCGAGGCGACGCGCTCCGCGGCCTGGATCGGGGTGGGCTGGGTGGGTCTGGCGCTGGGGTGTTACGGATTGTTCTTTCGGGGCGCGCGGCGCCGCAAGTCCCAGGAGTAGACGGTCGCTTTCTCTGTTAGTAAGTATACGCTTGACGCATTACGCAAGCGCCCGCTAAACTCCTGCTCTCTTCTGGGGAGCTGGATCTGGCGAGCAGAGTCTCCTTCCTGTGCTGCAGCCGTCTCGTGCATTCCTGCTCATTGCATCTATTCCACCGCTCAACCGGCGGGACGGCCGACCCGTGCCTCGCCGGGGAGAGAGCGATCGGCGCCGGGCTCGGCTCGACGCGGTCCGGTTACCTTTCTCGACTGGGAGGCGAATCATGCAATCGCGATTCTGTTCATTACCCGTGCTCCTGGCACTCGCGGTACTCTTTGTTCCGGCGTTGGCCACGGATGCCGATGCGGTTCGGGACGACGATGGGAAGTGGTCGATCCTTGACGTTGGCAGCACCAAGCCGCCGACACGCAAGCATCACACGATGGTGTACGACCCGGTTTACAATCGCGTCATCCTCTATGGAGGGGAGACGGAGGAGAGCAATCAGGATGTTGTCCTCAATGACTTGTGGAAGCTGGACCTGGGCGGATCGAGCCCCGCGTGGACGCAACTGACGCTCTCGAACGGCCCGGAAACCGGTCGCCACGGGCATTCGGCGGCGTATGGAAACGGCAAGATGTACATCGCGTGCGGCTTCGAGGACTTCTCCGGCACGTTCGCACTCGACGGATGGGAGCTGAACCTGGGGGCGACGCCTGCCTGGGGCGACAACTTCGACCTCCCCCTGCAGCAATTGGCCGATGCATGCTCTGGTTACCCGGATCACGACTTTGAGCCTCGGGCACACTCGGCGGCTGCGTATGATAATGCATTTGTCATCATGGGTGGACGGGCCGAGTACGGACTCTCCATGCACGACACATGGGGCTACGACGGCTCCGCATGGGACTGGAAATCGGGACTTACCTTTGGGATCCCTGAGGCGGGGCAACTGAACGCATGTGCGCCGGGGCAACCCGATCTCCGATATTGGCACACAATGGTTGAAGCCGCCGGCAAGCTCATTGTTTTTGGCGGCGTCTATGAAGAGACGGAAGTCAGCAACACTTTTGCCACGTCCGACGGCGTGTCGTGGACTGCTCTTGGCGAAGTACCCACCGGAGGCTCACATGACTTCACCCGTCTGTTTCATTCCGCTGTCTATGACGAAGAGGGCGAACGCATGGTTGTTCTTGGTGGCTACACCGGAAACGGCAAGACCGGCATCGTGAGCGCCGCCACGGCACTCGATCTCCCGAGTGCTCTCGACGGGGAGTGGAGTCTGCTGGAGCCATGCGGCGCCGGCCCGGGAGCTATCGCCGAGCACGCCGCCGTGTATGACCCGGTTGGTGACCGCATGATCGTCTTTGGCGGTGTCACGACCAGCGAGGCCTTGCGCAACAACGATACCTGGGTTCTGGACTTCACGGATGGCACACCCCCTGCCGCTGCCACCTTGAGTGGCTTCCGTGGCAAGACCACGGCGACAGTCAACTGGACGGCGCCGGGCGACGACGGCAGCGTGGGAACTGCGAGCGAGTACGACTTACGGCGCTCGACGTCGACGATCACCGAGGGAAACTTCGCGTCGGCAACGCAAATCAGTACGTCCGCCCCACAGTCGGCCGGGTCCGGCGAATGTGCTGAGGTCAGCGGACTCTCGGCATGTCAGACGTACTACTACGCGCTGAAGACACGGGACGATGCCTGCAACTGGTCCGCGCTGAGCAACGTGCTTTCGCTCACGCAGAACTGCAGTGGCAGCGAGGTCTTGTGCGAGGGTGGCCTTGGTCCCCTCTCGGCTCCGGCGGTGCCGCAGATGGTCGAGTACGCCATCCGCGGGGCAAACCCCGCGTCCGACGTCACGACGCTGTTCGTCGGCATCCCGTCCGACCGCCAGGGCGAGGCGATGGAGATCTCCATCTTCGACGTCACCGGGGCGCGGATTCGTACGCTGACGCAGAGCGCCGCGACGGCCGGAGAGCGGGAATTCACCTGGGATCATCGTGCGAACAACGGCGCGGCCGTTGCGGGTGGTGTGTACTTTGCGCGCCTGCAGCTCGGCAACGAGACGCGGACGCACAAAATTGTCGTTTCGACGGGCCACTGACGTGCGGACTTTGATCGAGAAGGGGGATTCAGGACAACCGCTGCGGATGTGGCACAAGCGTTTTCGCTTGTGATCGCAGAGCAAGGCCACGTTCCGGGTGTGCGCGGGCGACCGCGCACACCCGGACGCCGTCAGTCCTTGTCCTTCCCGCCCTTCTTCTTCTCAGGCTGGTTCTTCTGCTTCGCGGGCTGCTTCGACTGTTGCGCCGCGGGTTGCTTCGAACGCTGCTTCGACGGCTGCTCCATCCGCTGCGACTTCGGGTGCTGCTTCGGCCGGGTGGCCTCGTACCGGTCCTTCGTCTGCACGCGGACGTGGTTCCTCTCCCGGATGTGGACCTGCTCGGCGGGGAGTTCGACGCGCCTCAGCTCGCGCTTGCCGACCTGCGACTTCGAGACCCGCACGTCCACCTTCCCCACCGGGCGTCCCTTGTAGCGCTCGACGTAGCGCACCTCGGGGGCGTCGAAGCGGGCGGAACGCTCCGCATAGTCGGCCTTGAACTTCGGCCTGGAGACGTGATAGCCAACGTTCGGCTCCGTGAAGTACTGGGTCCGCACCGATATCCACACGTTCACGCGGCTCGGTGCCCACGGATAGCCGAGATGCACGTGCCGCGGCGGGCGCGGCGCCCAGCATACGTAATCGTCGTAGACGATCCATTCCACGTGGCTTGGCGCCCATTCATATCCGGGCACCCAGATCCATCCCCAGCGCGGATGGTAGGTCCAGTTACCGTAGTGGTAGGCCGCCCAGGCGAAGGGCTCGTAGCCGACCCACATCCATCCGTATTCCGTCCAGGCCCAGTGGCCATGGAAATACGGCCGCCAGCCGGACCTCACGTACGGGCGCCAGACCCATCCATACGCGGAAACGTGGAACCACCTTCCGTAAACATCCAGCTCCGCGAACATGCCCGATTGTGTATCGCGGTCATCGTACTCGTACTCGTATTCATAATCGTCATCCCGATCGTAGCGGTCGTCGTACTGGGCGTATGCGTTGTTCGTGCCCGCCCAGCCCGCCAGGAAGAAGCCGCTGATCGCGGCGAGTATCAGGAAATGTCTCATCATCAGGTTGCCTCCTCGAACCGATTGAACCAGACACCCGGGGCGGGGTAAAGGCGCGGAGACGGTGATCTGTAACGGATATTCCAGACGGCGCGGCGCTGTCGAACCGTCGACATCCCGCCGCTGTCGCGTCCGTGTCTCCAACTGCCATGTTTTATACGCTTTGCCCCCCGCGGGCGCTGTGCGGGGCACCGCGGGCCGTGCGTCCGCGAGGCTACCCATCTCGTTAACTCATTTAAGTATTGATGGTTATGCTGTCGGCCCGGCTGGCCTGGTCCATGCCCTGTGGTACCCCATCGCGGGATGGTTTGCACGGGGTGGTGACGGGAGGTGGAGGACGTGACAACGCAGAAAACCATGCGGGCGGCACGCGGGCGCCCGGCGCGGGTGGTGTGGAGCTTCATCGCGCTGGCGCTCGTGTTGCCCGCGTGCGCGGAGCGCGGGAGCAACTCGGACACGACCGCACCGGTCGCGGTGACGAAACGCGGCGTGGAAATCAGGGACGTGGAACGGGACGAGACCCGGCGGACCGTCGCGGCAACCGTGGTCGAACACGGAATCGAGCGGCGCCTGACCCTTGCGCCGCTGCCCGACGGTCCGTCGCCGGGGCTCGTGGCGACGATCGAGGACAACGGCTCGTTCTTCGAGTTGTCGTTCGCCGCGAACGAGCACACCGGCGAGTTGTGGATTCGGGAGCGAACCGCGGTGGACGAGATGACGATCGTGCTCCGCGAGCACGACGGGCGCATGTTCGAGTCGTACGACATCAACGGCGACCGGCTCGCATTCGATCGGCCCCTGCTGCCCGCCGCGCAGATGGAAAAGGCGCTGGCGCGGTATCGCGCGGGCGACATCGACGACGCCGCGACGTCGGAGCTGTGGGAGATCGGCGACGCGTTCGCGGCCTTCGACGCGTTCTACACGCCGACGATGACGAACACGCTGCACCACAACGAAGCCGGGGATCTGCTGATGGGGCTGCTCCAGGATCCCATGGTGGCCGGCGTGGTCATCGGCGACGACCCGACGCCGAACCGGAAGGACGGCCTCAGCAGCCGCTTCTGCTGGGTCATCACGGCGTGCGCCGGCATCAAGTGTCTCTTCGGCGGACTCGCGAATCCTGCCTGCGCCGCCTGCGCGAGCGGGGCGGTGGGATGCGCGATCATGGAGCTGTACTGCTGGTGGGCGGGGTGTGGCTGCTGCTACTAGGAGACCATGAGGGGAGGGCGCCGGGTGGTGGTGCGGTTGCGGCCGGCACCGCCACCCGGCCTCACGCGCCGTGCGAACCGCCGTGAGATAACACGGCCCGCATTCAACACTCGCCGCGCGTCGCGACCGCCCACTATAATGACGGCGTGAATATCTCCGGCCGCGCGCGACTATCCGCCCTCACGCTTGCCGCCCTCACGCTGGGCAGTCTCGCCGCGTGGGGGTTCTTCAACTTCGTCCGCAGACCCGAACTCACCGCCGAACTCCGCGGCTTCGCACTCGCGGAGGAACTCGGCTGCCACGGTTGCCATGGGCCGCGCGGCACCGGCGGCATCCCCAATCCCGGGAGCCGCGATGGCGAGATCCCGGCGTGGGATGGCGGGACGGCGATGATGTTCGTGCGCAACGACGACGAGATTCGCGAGTGGATCATGGACGGGAAGCCGTGGCGGCTCGTGCTGCGCGACTCGCTCGACGCCCGCCGCCGCGCGGACGAGGCGCAGCGCATACGCGATTCCTTCCCGAAGCCCGGCGATGTCTCGCTGCGCCCGAAACCGGGCGCTCCGGTGGCGCTCCCGCTCGCGATGCCGGCCTACCGCGGCGTCGTCGACGAGGTGCAGCTCGAGGACCTGGTCGCGTACTACAAGGCGGTGGCGGACTTCACCGAGATGCCGGACGACGCGCGCGCGGGCTTTCGCGCGGCGAAAGCGCTGGGCTGCTTCGGATGTCACGGGCCGGGGGGGCTGATCGGGGCGGAGAATCCGCGGAGCTTCAAGGGATACATTCCGCCGTGGCGCGGGCCCGACTACGAAGAACTCGTGAAGAACGGCGATGAGCTTCGGTCGTGGATCCTCGACGGCACCATCCCGCGACTCACCGAGAACCGCGCGGCGCGATTCTTCGTCCGACGCCAGGTGATCCGCATGCCGGCCTACCGCGGTGTCGTCGCGGATTCCACCCTGGCCGACATCGAACGCTACATCGCCTGGCTCGCGCAATCCGGGCGGGCGGACTGACGCAAGGCGGAGCGCGTCAGCTCGCCCCTCCCGTTCTACAGACCCTTGCCCGCGATCACACCCGCCGTTCGAAGCTCGAGCACGAACAGCTCGGAGACCTCGCTGCGGATCTGGTCGTATGACGATGCGTTCACCGAGGACGTCGTTCCCATCCACACGAGCTTCCCGCCCTCCTCGGCGCTCCAGACGTCGATCTGGTATCGCACTTCCGTCTCGGTCACCGTGTAGCCGGGTTGATAGACCGTCGTGTAGTAGGGGTGGTAGTAGTTGCCCCAGTAACCCCGGTAGTAGCCCCCCACGGGGACCTCGGCGACGTAGCCCGGGACGTAGCGCGTCAGCTCGCGCGCGTCGATGCGGTGCGTCACCACGACTCCGTTGTAGCCGTTCTCGCGCACCGCGCCGATCACCTGCTGCGTGTCCGGGACCGCGGTGGGAAAGAGCGAGTAGGACTGCGTCGCGCTGATCCCGTTGGCCTCGAGCTCGGCCACCACGGCGTCCTCCCAGACGCGCCGCCAGGTCTCGTTCTTGCTGATGGAAACCACGAGCGCGTTATCGATCGGGGTCTTCGGGTACGCCGGGTCCTTCCACATGTTGGCCATGCGGGAGGCGCCGGAGCAGCCTTCGAGGGCGGCGGCGACACCGAGGACGACGAGGAAAACGCGAAGAGTCGGGCGGGTGCGGCACATGCGGAAACCTCCTGCCAGGGAGATTACGCCCGGGTCACCGCGCTGACAAGGCCCCCCGGGGTCACCCGGCGCCGTCATTCTTTGTGCCCGCTCCCCTAGAACGACCAGTTGACGATCGGGAACACCGGCAGGAACCCGTCCTGCGAGATGATGTTGATGAGCCCGATCTGCAGGCCGTGGATCTTCTGCGCGTAGTTCACGAACCCCAGCTGCAGACCGTCGCCGTTGGCGGTGTGGTTCACGAAGCCCCACTGCACGCCCTCGAAGCTGCCCGCGTTGTAGTTGACGGTGGCGAGCTGCAGTCCCTTGAAGTCCCCTTCGGCGATGTTGACCGCGCCCCACTGCAGGCCCTTCGACAGGCCCGACGTGGTGTGGTTGACCAGGCCGAGATCGAGGACTTCGACCGAGGTGTTCTTGCCGTACAGAAGGTTGAAGCGGAACGCCGTCACCGAGTCCGTCTCCTTCGCGATCGATATCGGCGTCACGAGCGAGAGGTTCACGGCCTTTTCGCCGGCGAACGCCGGCACGGCGGAGAACGCGGAGAGGACCAGCACGGCTGCGGATGCAATGGGAAGCGTCTTCATTGCGATGGCTCCTTCGAGGTTAATTGCGAGTCATCTGGAAACGTCGGGAGAATATCATACCCGGCCGGGAAGCGCGCGCGGGATCGTCGCTGTGTCGGGGGAAGGCGGAATGGACCGCGTGGGCGAGAAGGCTCGCCCACGCGGTTGCGGCGCGCGGTTCAATCCGCGCGGTTCTTGTCTTTGTCCTTGTCGTGGTCATGATCGTGGTCGCGATCGTGCCGGTACTCGTACCGGTACGACGCGTCGGCCTTCCACTGCTTCTCATACTTCTTGAAGCGCGGGTCGGACTCCAGCGGCGCCAGGTCGTCGTCCTGCCACGCGCGCGGCCCCACCTCCATGCCGGCGCCCTCCGCTTGCTCGAGCCACGCGAACGCGCCGTCGATGTCGCCCGACTGCGCCGCGCAGCACGCGAGGTTGTACATCGTGATCGCCGGCTGGTAGCCGAGGTCCAGCGCCCGCTTGAACGACGCGGTGCCCGGCGCGGCTTCGTCCGTCATCAGCTGGGCGTAGCCCAGGTTGAACCACGCGCGGCCGACGTCCGGGTATTTCTTCGCGACCTCCTCGAAGTGCGGGATCGCCTTGCGCCACATCCTGCCTTCATCACGCTTTCCGCCCCAGTTCCACGACCACGACGAGTTCCCGCCCGGGAACAGCGTCAGGTCCTCGGCCAGCGTGACGAGTTGATCGAAGCGGTCGCGCCCGTGCAGCGTCACGAGGTCCGGATCCTCCGTCATGTGCTCCGCGTTCACCGAGCCGGTCTTGATCGACCGCTCGAGCAGTTCCAGGGCCGCGTCGGGCTGGCCGCCGAGCGCGCGGGCGCAGGCCAGATTGTAGAGGGCACCTTCGTCCTTGCTGACCTTGAATTCGCGGTCGAAGGCGTCCGCGGCGCGGGCGTAGTCGCCCGACCGGAGCAGGTCGATGCCGACCGAGTTCCACTCGCCGTCCTCGACGTCGCTTCGCTTGTCGAGGCGCTCGAAGTCCTTCGTCGCCGCGCGCCGCGCCAGTTCCGCACTGTCGGACTTCATGATGTCGTCCATGAGCTTCTGGAAGCGCGCGTCGCCCCGCACCGAATTGAGGTCCTCGTCCGACGCGAACATGTCGGGACGGTCGAAGCCTTCGTCGAACGCCTTGCGCAGCGCGCCGATCGCGCGGTCGGTGTCCTCCGCGAGCGCGTACGAGCAACCCGCGTTGTAGAGCGCGGTGGCGCGGCGGTAGCCCAGCTCGGCCGCCTTCTCGTACTCCGTCGCCGCGCGCGCGTAACGGCGGCGGTTGTACAGATCCGCGGCCTCGGAGTACGCCTCGCGGCCGGATTCCCGTTCGCGGTCCTCGGCGGCATAGTACTTGTGCTTCTGCTTGTTGTTTGCGGCGTACCCGGTCCAGTCGGCCACGGCATACACCGGTGCCTCCGCAGCCGGCGACAGATCGTCAGCCGGTCCGGCGGAGAAACCGTTGATCATGCCGAACTTCTCGCCGGGTGAGAGCTTCGCGGAACTCACCGCGGTCGGGCGCACCGCCGCGACGGCGACCAGGAAGGACAACGACACGCACGCCAGCGAGGCAAGCGCCCGCCGCGACATAGCCGCGCGCGGCGCGCGTGTCGATAGAATGGAGATTATGCGTTGCTCCAACGTGGAACGCGCGGCAAAGGCCAGCGCCGAGCCCGCGCACGCGTCCCGGTTCATCGCGCCGCGCGCAATGTCAACCAGGTGCGCCGCGTAGTCGGAGCCGCGCACGCCGCTCGCGAGCACGACGTCGTCGCATGCACGCTCCGCCTCGCAGCGCGCGTGGCGCGACAGCACCCACACCAACGGGTGGAACCAGAAGACGGCGGCGACGACGCGGGCCGCGTGCATCCACAAGCCGTCCCGCCGGCGCACGTGGGCGAGCTCGTGCAGGAGAACGGCGGCGAGCCGCTCGCGCGACCAGGCGGTCGCGGTCAACGGCAGCATCACGCGCGGATGGAACGTTCCCACCACCATCGGGATCTCGACTTCCGGGGAGACGACGACATCGATCGTCCGCTCGATGCCGAGCAGGCGACGCGCGCGGTCACACTCGCGCAGGAGGTTCTCTTCGCGGGTGACCGGCGCGCGCCGCGCGAATCGCCGGGCGGAGATGGCCGCCATGGCGCTCCACAACAGGAGGCTCGCCGCCACGTTCAACCATGTAATCAGGGCGGCGCCCCTCCCGCTCACCACCGAGCCGACCGCTTCGCGCGACGGCACAAATGCGTTGGGCCCGGCCGCCGGAGATGCGATCGGCGCTGGTTCGGCGAGCCGCGCGAGGGCGGGCGCCGCGTCGCCGGCTGTGCGGGAGGCGTCGATGGCGTGGGCGTTCGGAAGGGGCGTGGACGGCGCGTCGATCGCCCGGATCGTGGAAGCGGGAAGCACGGGCAGCGACCACGCGGGCAGCAGCAGTGACGCCGCCGGCAGGAGCGCGACGGCAGCGAGGCTTCCCACCGCCACCGCGTGCCGCACGGCCGGACGCGCTCGGTGCGCCAGCGCGAGGTACGCGCAGGCGATTCCCGCGAGCAGCGTCATGCGCGCGAGCCACCACGCGAGCGACTCCGGCGTGATCGAATCGAGCAATGTCGAGGGGCTCAGGAACGGGGTCATGATCATCGTCCTTCCTTGCGCGCGCGTTCGATCAGCGCGGCCATGCGATCCAGGTCTTCTTTGGTGAGATCTGCGCCCGGTGTCTCGAGAAGCGCCAGCACCGCACCCGCCGCCGAGCCCTCGAAGAACGTGTTCAACAGGTGCTCCACCGCGTTCCGCTGCGCCTTGTTGCGGTTGAGCGTGGGGCGGTAGATATAACGTTTGCCGTCGTGCTCATGCGTGAGGAACCCCTTCTGCTCCAGGACGCGCAGGGTCGCGCGGACGGCGGAGTAACTGGGTGGGGCGGGGATTCGTCGATGGACCTCGCCCGCGCTGGCGCTGCCTGCGCTGAACAGGACATCCATGATTTCCCGTTCGCGGCGACTCAATGTACGCATTCGTTTCATGGCTGGTTGCCTCCGTTGTGCTGAATTTTCAGCATGTGCTGGAAAACTAGCACATCGGGCGGGGGCCGTCAACGCGGATTTTGCGGCCGGGGATAGCCGGGGATAGGACGCAACCGCCGCGTCCGGGGTTGCAGGTGGATACATCTTACGCCTGCCCGGGCCGGATGAACACGACACAATCGCGACCCCTGTGTTAGGTTGGGCGCATGACCCCACGACCCCGAGTGATTCGTCCCCGGTCCCGGCGGCCGCACCGCGCCGTCCTGATCGGTCTGTTCGTCGCGGTGTTGCTCGGCCTGCCGGCGCTGATCACGCTCGCCGCGGAATGGCCCTGGTTCCAGGCCCTGGGCTACGGGCGCGTATTCGTCCTGCGTCTTGTTGCGGGGGGGCTGCTCGGCCTCGGCGTCGCGGCCGTCGTGTTCGCGTTCCTCGACACCAATCTCCGCATCGCGCTGCGGGGCGACGCCATGAGCCCGCGCGTCGTGCAGCTCACCCCCGACAGCCCGGTCGAACTGACGCATCTCGTCCGGCGTCTCGCGCGTCCGGCGTCACTGGGCGTTGCGGTGCTGATGGGGCTGGGAGCGGCGGGGGCGTGGCTCGACGTGCTGCGCTTCATCCATCAGACGCCGTTCGGCGCGGCGGATCCGGTCTTCGGGCGTGACGTCGGGTACTACGTGTTCACCGTGCCGGTGGTCGCGGCCGCGATCCGCCTGCTCACCATTCTCGCCTCCGTGACCCTCGCGGCGACGGTCGCGCTCTACGTGCTGCGTGGAGAGGTCGCGGCCGCACACGGGCGCCTGACCATCGGGCCGTCGGCGCGGGTTCACCTCGCGGTGCTCATGGCGCTGCTGTTTCTGCTGGCGGCGCTGCGCGTGCAGTTCGTCCGCCTCCCCGGGCTCCTCCATTCCACCACCGGCCCGCTCGTCGGCGCGAGCTTCGCCGATCTGCACGGAACCCTCATCGGCCTGCGCCTGCTCGCGTTCGCTTCGGTGATCGGGGCGGGGATCGTGCTGTGGGGCATGCGCGGACGGCACTTCGCGCGGTCGACGGTGGTCGCGGTGGGGCTCTACGTCGCGGTGTCCCTGCTCGCCGTCACCATCTACCCCGCGATCATCCACCGCTTCGTCGTGGCGCCCAACGAGTTGAACAAGGAGCTGCCCCAGCTCGAGCTTCACATCGCCGCGACACGGCAGGCCTGGGGGCTGGACAGCGTCGTGACGCGCGATCTCACCGGAGAGGCCGGCCTAACCGAGGAGGACATTCGCGCCAACCGGCCCACCATCGACAACGTCCGGCTGTGGGATCGCGATCCGCTGCTGCAGACCTTCGGGCAGTTGCAGGAGATCCGGACGTACTATGACTTTCTTTCGGTCGACGACGACCGCTACTGGATCGACGGGCACTACCGCCAGGTGATGCTCTCGCCGCGCGAGTTGAACACGGCGTCGCTCCCCACGCGGACCTTCATCAACGAGCGACTCACCTTCACGCACGGCATGGGGCTGACCCTCGGGCCGGTGAACCAGGTGACGTCCGAGGGCCTGCCGGTGCTATTCGTCAAGGACCTGCCGCCGGCCTCCAGCGTGTCGCTCAAGGTGACGCGGCCGGAGATCTACTTCGGCGAGATCACGGACTCATGGGTGTTCGCGCGGACGGGGCAGCGGGAGTTCGACTATCCATCCGGCGACGAGAACGTCTATGCGAACTACGAGGGCGAAGGAGGCGTGCGCGTCGAGTCATTCGCGCGCCGGCTGTTGTTCGCGGCCTACTTCCGTTCGATGAAGGTCCTGCTCTCCAGCGACATCTCCAACGACAGCCGCGCGATGTACATCCGCAACATTCAAGCCCGGGCGCGCAAGGCGCTGCCGTTCCTGTCGTTCGACAGCGACCCCTACCTCGTGATCGACGACGCGGGCCGGCTGAAGTGGATCCTCGACGCCTACACGCACACGAGCCGCTATCCCTACGCCCAGCCGCTCCGCACGGGCGTCAATTACATGCGCAACAGCGTCAAGGTCGTGATCGACGCCTACGACGGTGCGGTCACCGCGTACCTGGCCGATCCCTCCGATCCGCTGATTCAGACCATGGCGGCGGTGTTCCCCGGGATCTTCCGGCCCCTCGACGAGATGCCGGCGGACCTGCGCGCGCACCTGCGCTACCCCGAGGGCCTGTTTCGCGTGCAGAGCGACATGTACGCCGTCTACCACATGAATGATCCGGAGACGTTCTACCACCGCGAGGATCAGTGGCAGAAACCGGTGCTGGCGGGAGCAACCCAGGATCCGTTCGTTCGGCACATCATCATGCGGTTGCCGGGCGAGGAGGAAGCCGAGTTCATCTTCATGGTGCCGTTCACGCCGCGCGGCAAGGACAACCTGGCGTCGTGGATGGTGGCGCGCAACGACGGCGAGCGCTACGGGGAACTGGTGGTGTACCGGCTGCCGAAGCAGAGTCTCATCTTCGGGCCGACCCAGATCGTCAACCGGATCAACCAGGACACGGAGATCGCGCGGCAGATCTCGCTCTGGGACCAGCGCGGCTCCGAGGTGATCCGCGGCAACCTGCTGGTGATCCCCATCGAGGAGTCGCTCATCTACGTCCAGCCCATCTATCTGCGCGCCGAAGGGGGACGCATCCCCGAGCTCAAGCGCGTGGTGGTCGCCTACCAGAACCGCGTCGCCATGGAAGAGACACTCGAAGAGGGGCTGTCGCGGTTGTTCGGAGGCACGGTGGAGGCGGCGGTTTCGACGCCGCAACCGCCGCCGCAGGTGGGGGACGGCGGTGTCGCGGATCTCTCACGTCGGGCGTCGGAGTTGTACGAGCGCGCCGTTGCCGCGCAGCGCGCGGGCGACTGGACGCGCTACGGGGAAGAGCTGTCGCGCCTGGGCGAGGTGCTGCGGCAGCTGGAGTCGGCGACGGGCCGGGAATAGCTACTTCAGCAGCACCATTTTCTTCGAGCGCGCGGTGCCGTCGTGCTCGATGCGAGCGAAGTAAACTCCGGACGCAACGGCCGCGCCATCTTCCCGTCGCCCGTTCCACTCGATGCTATACGCCCCCGCCTCGCGCACCTCGTCGTCCACCAGTGTCGCCACGCGCGCGCCGCGCGCGTCGTAGATCGATACGGTCACGTTGCCGCGCGACGGCACCGTGTAGCTCACCGTCGTCCGCGGGTTGAAGGGGTTGGGGAAGTTGCTCACCGACAGAACGTAGCGCTGCGGCGTTCCGCCGACACCCGTCGCCGTGCCGAAGCTCGCGGGTGCGCTCTCGTTGCCGGAGAAGTCGGTCGCGGTGATGAAGTAGAACGCGTACGGCGACGCGGCGACGTCCAGTGTCGCCGGCACGGTGTAGTCGATCACGATTGCGTTGCTGAAAAGGTTCATGTCGGAGCCGTAGACGGTGAAGTAGTCGAAGTCCACCGTCGCGGGTTGGCTCCAGAAGAGCTGGCCGGCCGCGTAGACGAGGTTCTGCGGCGCGCCGGGCGCCAGGTTGTCGAGCGACCAGCCGCTGTCCGCCGGCGAATCGAAGAAGGTGTACGGGCTCGCCGTCGAGCCCCGGACGAAGAACACGGAGTGGTACTGGCCGAGCGCGATGGTGGAGTCCCCGATGGTCGGGACGTCGACGGCGTAGGTCGTCTCGCCGTGCGGCGGAACCGTGACGAGGTAGGTCCACCCGTCGATGAGCAGGCGGCGCTCCGACAACGCCACCGGCTCCCGCATGATCGACGTCGCCGGAGGCGGGTCGTCGCGGCGGTAGATTTCGTAGGCGCCGATCGGGGTCGGCGACGCCGCCTGGTCGTGACCCGAGCGGGCGAAGCGGACCTTCACCTTTCCGCCCTGGTCATTCGGGCTGTCGGTGATCGACGCGATGATCGGCTCCGCGGGTTCGCGGCCGTACTTCGCGAGCAGCATGTCGAAGAAGCCGCCGCCCGAAAGAACGTCTCCGCCGAAACTCGCCGGTGGTTCGAAGTACCCCGTGATGACCGGGTTTCCCGGGCCGTCGACCGCGACCGCCAGGCCGACTTCGCCGCCGGCACCACCGTAGCCCGCGCTCCACACGTGCGACCCGTTCGCGTCGTATTTAGCGAGGAAGAGGTCGACGGAGCCGCTCGTGCTCGTGATACCGCCGCCGCCGAAATCCACCGTTCCGGTGAAAAACCCCGTCAACAGGATGTTGCTCGCGGCGTCGGTCGTGACCCCGAAGGCGTCATCGCTTGCGACGTCGCCCAGTTTCTTGCTCCAGATATGCGCGCCGTTGACCGCGTACTTCGCGAGAACGATGTCCACGCTGCTCGCCACCAGCGGGCCGCCGCCGAAGTTGACGCTCCCCTGGAAGAATCCCGCCAGGATCGCGTTGCCCGCGGCGTCCGTCGTGAGCGCGCGGCCGAGCTGGGTGCCGACGGCGCCGAAGGCCTGGCTCCACACGTGCGCGCCGTTCTCGTCATACTTCGCGAGCACGAGATCGGCGCCGCCCCCCGGGTTCACCAGGTTGCCACCGCCGAAGTCCACCGTTCCCTCGAACGCGCCCGTGATGAACACGTTGCCCGCCGCGTCCGCCGCGACGGCAGTCCCGCTGTCAGGACCCGTGTTCCCGAAGCGCTTGCTCCATTGATGCAAGCCGTTCGTGTCGTACTTCGCGACGAAGATGTCGTACGACCCGGCACTGATGAGCGGGCCCCCGCCGAAGTCCACGGTGTTCTGGAACAGGCCGCAGACGATCACGTTGCCCGCTGCGTCGACCGCGACGGCGTTGCCATAGTCCGGGCCGAAGTCCCCGAAGCGCTGGCTCCAGACGTGGTTTCCGTCTGCGTCGAACTTGACGAGGAAGATGTCGGTCTGGTTGTCGGCGACCAGCGGGCCGCCGCCGAAATCGACCGTGTCGTTGAAGATGCCGGTCACGAAGATATTGCCCGCGGCGTCCAGCGCAATACCGTAGCCGTGGTCGCCGCCGGTGCCGCCGAAGTTCTTCGCCCACTGGGCGATGCCGCTCGAGGCGTACTTGGCGACGAAGATGTCGTCGAGGCCGGCACTCGTGAGAATGTCGCGGCCAAAGTCCACGGTGCCGCTGAACAGCCCCGTGACGTACACGTTGCCGGCGGGGTCAACCGCGACCGATGTTCCCTGGTCGAAGCCCATATCGCCGAACCCCTGGCTCCAGAAATGGGCGGGAGGGGCGGCGCGGATCTCCGGGGCAAACCAAACGAGGGGCAGGGCGAGCAGAGCGGCACAGACGTGGCGTGGCATCATCGTGCTCCTTCTCGTTCAGGTAGGACGGCAGTTCACGAGAAACGCGCCCCTGACTATACCACGCACCGCGCCCGCCCGGGCCGGCCGGATCCCGCGCCGGACGATGCTACATCTCGTCCGGCACAATCGGGTTCGACTGGCTCACCGCCCCGCGCGTCAGCGCGCGGCTGTACCGCTTCGCGGTCGGCTCCAGCATGTGCCCCGTCACCAGGACGGTTCCGGTCTCAAGGGGCGCATCGATCACGGACGCGCACTGGAGTTTCCCGTTGAGGATGATGCCCAGCCTGCTGCCGACGTTGCGCCGCGTCGCGTCGGCCAGCTTCTCTCTTGCTTCATCGCTCAGGACGAGCTCGATGGCGGGCGCGCCGTCCACCTGGATCGGTTTCGCAACCGTCAAGTCCGCCTCGGTGAGCAGGATCTCCCGGTGGGCGTAGTACGTCAGGTCTCCGCCCCACACGGTCATGGTCATTCTGGTCAGGGACTTCGCCGGTGTGTCCTGGACGATTCGCATTTCCAGCGGCACCGTCTGCTCCTCCGCGCTGCACGCGACGAGCAGGACGCCCGCGGCCAACGCCGCAGCGAGCCCGGCAGCTCGGGTCCGGGTGTGGTCACGCATGGCGACCTCCTTTGTCAGGATTGAGTCGCACTGAACATAGAGCCGGTTCGGGGCATTGTCCACACGCCGGACGCAATCGGCTTCTCGCGGTGGACGAGGAGGGTTCAGCGTGGAATGGAATGGTCGATCCCGGTGGCGCGGAGGGGCACAAAAAGCAACAAGCCTCCCTGATTCTGAGAGGCTCGTCGCGACAGACGCAATTTGCAGGTCAGCTGCCTGCTCTTGCCGTCTGCTGTCTCAAAAATGATGTCGAAACCGGGTCAACGTCAACCTGTGGACGGCCATTCTGAGTGAGTCCCGCCGCCGAAAGCGGCCCGGTCTGTAAGCACTGATACGGTTTTCGGGCGTGGGGACAGCATTTTCCCGAGGCGCTGGTAATGCGGCCGGTGCCGTCCTCCCGCAGCACCCGCCACTTGACGCTCGACGGGCGGAGGAGTATTCATCCGCTGGACGATGGCAACCTCCATACTCGCCCTCACCATGTTCGCCTTCATGGCGGCGCCCGTCGCGGCGCAATCGCCGGCGGACTCGTCCGTCGCCGATCCTCCCGACCCCTGGGGCGACGAGGGCGTCGCGCCGGACGCCGTCCCTGAACGACCCCTCTCCGGGTTCGCGATTCTCGTCGAGCAGGACCAGTTCGCGGGACAGCGTAACGAGGACCGCAACTACACGATGGGCGTGGGCTTCCAGTTTCCGGGGAGCTGGTCGAACACGTGGGCGCGGGGCGCACTGCAGAAGCCGCGCGCGTTGTTCGACGCGCTGTTCGGCATCGACCGCAAGCGGACGAAGAACGCCCTCGAGGGTCGCAGCGCCGGCTTCAGCTTCGAGAATCACTCTTTTCTCTTCGGGAACACCGCGTTCACGCCCGACAGCCTCAACACCACGCGCCCCGTGTACGGGGATCGTCCGTATTCGTCGCTTCTGTTCTATACCGTCTCCAAGGCGCAGGTGCTGCGCTCCGGTTCCGGCGAGGACCTCGACACCGTCCTGCGCACCGAGTTCACGTTCGGGATTCTCGGGCTGCGCATCTCGGAAGAGGTGCAGACGTGGATCCACGGCGAGATCCGAAAGCACAACGGCAAGGAAGTCCCCTACGACCCCCTGGGCTGGCCGAACCAGGTCTCCGACGGCGGCGAACCGACCGCGCGCTTCGGCGCGTCGTACCAGCGGCTCACCGTGAACAAGCGCTACGCGGACTTCTCGTGGAAGGGTGAGGGGAACCTCGGGTACTACACCAACGTCGCCGCGGGCGCGCTGACGCGCCTCGGCTGGATCGACACGCCCTTCTGGATGTTCGACCCGGCGCCGCTGGTCGCGGTGAACGAGGCCCGGGAGACCGCGGACCGGATGCGCCGCGGCACGCGCGGGTGGGAGGCGTACGCATTCGCCGGCGGGCGCTGCCGGCTCGTCGCGTACAACGCGATGCTGCAGGGACAGTTTCGGGAGAGCGTGCACACGCTCGATCCGTCGCAGATCGAGCGGGTGCTGTTCGAGTTCGAGACCGGGATCCGCGCCGGATACCGCGGATGGTCGGTCACGTGGGTCACCGGCGCCGGCCGCTCGCCCGAGCACCGGCTTCCCGAAGCGCGTTCGCACTACTGGGGCGGGATCTTCGTGTCGTACCAGGCCGGCTACCGGCGCGCGGGGGGAGGTTCGTGATGAAGGAGATATTCGAAGGCGACAAGCGGGTCACGAAGAAGGTGCTGAAGGCGTACGACATGGCGCTGGCGCGTTTCGCGCAACGGCCCGACGTGACGGGCGTCGACGTCGGCTTCAAGTACTGCGGCGGGCGGCGTCTTGCGCGGGTCGTGATTCGCATTCACGTTCGCGAGAAGTTCCTCAAGGCGCACCTGTCGAAGCGCGAGAGGATCCCGGCCACCATCAACGGGGTCGCCACCGACGTCATCCAGGCGACGTACGTCGACGCCGCGTGCTTCGAACCCGCGCGGGCGACCGCGCTCGACCCGTTCCAGCCGGGCGTCAGCATCGGGCGCGCGGACGGCGGAACCGGGACCATCGGCCTGATCGTGATCGACAACGTCACCGGCGACGAGTCCATCCTGAGCTGCCGGCACATTCTCGCCGCCGGCTCTTCGCCGCGTCCCGGCGACCCCATTCTCCAGCCCGGCCCCGCGGACGGCGGGACCGCCGCGAACCAGGTCGCCGCCCTGACGCGCGTCGACACACCGACCGACTCCGCGATCGCGCGGCTGACGAAACAGCGCGCGCACACGCCCGCGCAGTTCGGCTCGGGTGTCACCGTGTCGGGCTCGCGTTATCCGCGGCTGGGCGACGTGCTGGAGAAGTCGAGCCGGACGACGGGCGTCCAGCGCGGCGTCGTCGACGGGATCGGCGCCTTCGAGGGGCTCAAGTTCTCGTTTCACATCGTTCCCGCCGGGGCGGAGGGCGCGTGCCAGATCAGCGAGCCCGGCGATTCGGGCTCGGTGTGGTACGACCCCGGCACGAAGAAAGCGGTAGGGCTGCACGCGAAGGGCGAGCCGAGCGGGAGCGGCCTGCAGGATTACGCGATCGCGACGTCGGCGAAGAAGATCGCCGTGCTGTTGAATATCAAGGTGTAGTCAATGTCCGCCAGCGAGCATCTGGCACGACCCGGATCGCAGGCAAAGCTCGGCCTCTGCCTTTCCGGCGGCGGGTTTCGTGCCTCCCTGTTTCACCTGGGCGCACTGCGGAGGCTCGCGGAGCTGGACGTCCTCCGCAACCTGTCGGTGATCTCGACCGTCTCCGGGGGCTCCATCACCGGCGCGCTCTACCTGCTCCATCTCAAGCAGCGCCTCGAGGCCGCCACCGGCCCGCTCGCGCGGGATGACTACCTCGCCCTTGTGGCGGACATGGAGAGGGACCTGCGCGTCGGCGTCTCGCGCAACCTGCGCACGCGACTCTTCTGGAACCCGGTGGCCAATCTCAAGATCTTCTGCCTTGCTCTGCCGCCCGGGCGGCGCATGGCGTCGCTCTACCACGCGCACATCTATCGACCCGTCACCGGGCAGCTCAATGGTTCCTCCGCCGGCACCGTGAAGCACGGCATCGCGCTGCGCGACGTGCGCATCGACCTCGCCTTCAAGGACATCGAGGCGTTCAATCGGCGCCGGCCGGGCGAAGAACAGTCCGGGCAGCTGCGCGACCGCGTTCCCAAGCTCGTCCTCAACGCGTCGTGTCTCAACAGTGGCCGGCCGTTTCATTTCTCCGTGGCGGAAGTGGGCGACGGGCTGCTGGGCTACATCCGGTTGGACGAGGCGCGGCTGGTGCGGGACTGCAAGGTCCTGCTGTCGCGGGTGGAGCATGCGGGCGAGGTCGGTGCGTCCCTGGCGCAGTTCGCGCGCACGCCGGCACACGACGGAGACGAGCGGGGGCGTGCCGCGGTTTCGCGCCAGCCCGGGTGCATCACCTGGTTCCTGGGCATGGAGCATGTACTTGCCGGCGAGAAGAAGCGGGCGGCCGCGGCGCGTCCCGAGGCGCTCGAAAGCGCTGATGCGTCGCGAGCGGCGCGGTACTTCGCGGCGAACATCGACGAGGCGCGCATGATCTTCGGCGCCGAGTTCACCGGGCTGCGGCGAGCCAAGGTGGCCGCGTGGTATCTGCTGGATCCGGCGCCGTGGGGCGCGGAGGAGCGGCGCGGCGGTTACTTGCGCGGGGAGCACCAGGGTCGCTTCTGGCAGGCCATCAAGGACATCGACCAGGACCTGCTGCGCGGGATGGCTGACGAGTTTGGCAATGAAACCCCGCCCGACTTGCTCGAATTCGTTCTCTGCCTCTACTACCTGCGCAGTGCGCGCGCGTTCGCGTGGGACGTCGCAAAAGGACTGGAAAAACTCCGGCTCGTGGATGCGGCCGCGGCCTCCGCGAACTTCCCGCCGGTGTTTACACCGTACCACCTGCACGACCTGTATGACGCAAACCTGGTGAAGGTGCTCTCTCTCACCGATGGCGGCGTGCATGACAACCTCGGTGTCGAGACGCTGATCGACGAGGAATGCACCCACATCATCGCGAGCGACGCGAGCGGTCTCTTTCGGCAGGAGGAAGAGCCGGCGGGCCAGCGCTTCGGCATGATGAGTCGCATCGGGAGTCTGCTGACCGCCAAGCTTCGCGGCGAGCAACTCGACGCGCTCCACATGCGCGTGGACGCGAGCTGTCTTGCGAGACACGCGCCGCACCCGTGGGGGCCCGAGATGAGCGCGAAGTTCAAGCTCGCCAGCACGGCGTACTTTCACTTGATGTCGAATCCGTCCGACGCGCCGCTCGACGATGCGTTGCCCCCGCACCCGTTCGCGACGCTCATCGCGCGCCTTCGCACCGACCTGGATGCGTTCGGGTCGATCGAGATCGACGGTCTCGTCTATCAGGGCTACCAGCTGGCGGACCGCTTCGTGCGGAAGTACCTGGACGAGGGTCTGTGGGATGCACGGAGCCCGGCGCCGCGCCTGGAGACGCCGGCCGGGACACCGCACGTGAGAAGGGTCCTGTCGGCCGGCGCGAAGCTCTTCGGTCGTCTCGTCGCGATGTACAAGACGTACTGGACGGTGGCGGGGATCGTGGCGGCCGCCGGCGTGTTCGCGGCGATGTGGATCGGCCACGTGTCGCTGGTCGAAGCGCTCTCGTTCGTCCAGAGCTGGTTCCACGCGGCGGCGGCGTCGGAATTCTGTGCGTTCTTCCGGCACCTCCTCGGGCGCGTGCTGGGACCGGTCTTCACGGCGGAAACGCCGTGGCGGCTGATCCTGTTCCTGCTGTTCGTGGTGGTGCTGGTGTCGACCCGCTGGGAACGCGTCCTGGGTCGTCTGCTGGTGCGAGGCTTCGGCCCGCGGGCGCGGCAGCAGGGGGCCCGGCTCACGGCGGCGCGGATCTTCGGGCCGTGGCGGCGCACGTTGACCTGGTCGTTGTGGCTGTTTCCGCTCTGGCTGTCGTTGCTGGGGACCGCGGTGTTCTCCGGCCTGATTGTCTCCGGCGGTATCGTGAGGCGGATCGCGAGTCGAACGACGGTAAGAAATTGACAGGATCTCTACGGGGTCGCCTGATCCGCCTCCCCGGGAACGAGCACCGTGACCGCGCCCGGCAGGACCTCCAGCTCGAGCGGGGTGGTTCCGATGATGTCTCCGTCGCCCTGCGCGGGCAGAGGAACGCGGCTGACGATGGAGACGCGTTTCCGCGCGATGAGGAACTGCGCTTTCGCGCGCCAGCCGAAGACGATCCCGAGCAGGTAAAGGACGTAATCGAGAAACGACCTCATGCCGAGGATCCAGACGTCGACCTGGCCGTCATCGCTGCGAATCTCCGGCCCCTTCGGATACAGCTTCCTGGCAAGAATGCCGCAGTTCGAGATCGCGACCTCGACCGCGCGGACCCTGTGGGTCTTGCCGTCGATGGTAACATCGAGCGGGCGCGGCCCGAGGTGGAATACCTTGAGGGCGGTCGCGGCGTAGGCGATGCGCCCGAAACGCCGCTTGTTCGTGCGTGTGGTGCCCGCGATGACCGCGGCGCCGATGCCCACGCCTGCGTTGAGAACGTACGCGTGCTCACCGATTTTCATCGCGTCGATTCTCAGCGGTCGCGGCTTGCCCGCGATGAGCGCCACCGCCTCGTCGACGTCGGTGGGAATACCGAACTCGCGCGCAATCAGATTGCCGGTGCCGGTGGGGATGATACCCAGCGGGATCGGACTCCCGCACAGACCGTCGACGATGCCGGAGACGGTGCCGTCTCCTCCCGCCGCCACCAGCAGGTCGAACCCGTCGCCCAGGCGGGCGCGGACGATCTCGCCGGGCTTGTCGCCCTTGACCAGCTCGTGGATCTCGAATTCGATGCGTGCGGCCGTGAAATCGCGCTCCAGCGCCTCGCGCACCGCCTCGTGGGAGTCGCCTTTCCCCGCGTCCGGGTACAGTATGACGAGCGCCTTCATGGTGGGACTCAATCACGCGGGCTACGGGCTACTGAGTGGCGACCCGCTGCGTGGTTGCGATGAAGATCGACGATGCCACCCGATCGTATGCGTCCGCGTTGGGGTGGCGATTGAAGATGGACAGCACGTGCGGCGGCGAAATCCCGTCGAACGCGCCCGAGAGATCCAGGAAACGAATCCTTCGGTCCGTCAGCAACGGCATCAACCTGGGGGCGAGGCGACATCCCGGATAGAATACCACCAGCAGCTGGCCATGGCGTAGACGCCTCTGCGTCATCAACTTCATTTGCGAGATGGCGCGGGCCGTGCGCTCGAAATCGTCCGCCGTCAGGGGCATTTCGACGCCTGTCAGGGCCCGGAGCCGGCTTCCGTTGAGATAGCGCATGAAGCGGTGCCTCCAGGGATGGCATGTGTCCCAGGTTCCGCAGCGGACGAGACTGCCGTCGGCGTCCGTCTCGTACACCGCACGCTTGCCCCGATAGCTCGCCCCCAGGATGAAATCGCGCGTGCGCAGCACGTGCTCGTCGATGAAGGTGTAGACGACGATGCCCGTCGTTTCCGCGATTTCGGCCGCGAAGTCCTCGGTCTCGAGG
>DASTOO010000306.1:0-4457 GCA_035762505.1 Candidatus Krumholzibacteriia bacterium | reverse complement strand
GGAAGTGATGAAGCCGCCGCCGAAGCTCAAGGCCGCGCTGATCTCGCGCTTCAAGATCATGGCGTCGCTCAACATCGCCGAGCGGCGCGTTCCCCAGGACGGCCGCATCAAGCTCCGCCTCCTCGGCCGGAACATCGACTTCCGCGTCTCGACCCTCCCGACGATCTTCGGCGAGAAGGTCGTGATGCGAATCCTGGACAAGGGCAACCTGAACATCGACCTGAACAAGCTCGGGTTCCAGGAGCAGGCGCTGAACGACTTCACGCGCGCTATCTCGATGCCGTACGGGATGGTGCTCGTCACGGGCCCGACCGGAAGCGGCAAGACGACCACGCTCTACTCCGCGCTCTCGAAGATCAACATGCCCGAGGTGAACATCATGACCGCGGAGGACCCGGTCGAGTACAACCTGGACGGCATCAACCAGGTCCTGGTGAACGACGACGTCGGCCTCACGTTCGCCGCGGCCCTGCGCTCCTTCCTGCGCCAGGATCCGAACATCATCATGGTGGGCGAAATCCGGGACATCGACACCGGCTCCATCGCCGTGAAGGCCGCCCTCACGGGCCACCTGGTCCTCTCCACGCTCCACACGAACGACGCCCCAAGCACGATCAACCGAATGGTGGACATGGGGATCGAGCCCTTCCTCGTCGCCTCCTCCACGAACCTGATCATGGCCCAGCGCCTCCTCCGGAAGATCTGCGCCTCGTGCAAGACCGACATCCGGCTCCACCCGGAGGTGCTGCGCGAGCTGGGGCTCAGCGACGAGGAGGCGAAGAACTCCTCGTTCAAGGAGGGAAAGGGCTGCGTGGACTGCAACAACACCGGATACAAGGGCCGCATCGGCGTCTACGAGGTGATGCCGATCACCGCGAAGATCCGGGATCAGATCCTCGACCGCTCCTCGGTCGCGGCCATCAAGAAGCAGGCGGTCACGGAAGGAATGCTGACGCTGCGGGCGGACGGCCTCCTGAAACTCAAGAACGGCATGACGACCGCCGAAGAAGTCCTGAAGGAGACGGCCGCCGACCGGTAGGCCCACCACGGAGGAAGCATGGTCTCGCTGCGCCAGCTGCTGGACGAGATGATCAAGATGCGGGCCTCGGATCTTCACTTGTCCGCTGGCGTTCCGCCGCAGGTGCGCGTGGACGGCTCCATCCTGCCGATGCCTCACCCGCCGCTGACGCCGCAGATGACGCAGCAGCTCGCCTACAGCGTCCTCAACGAGGAGCAGCGGAAGCGCTTCGAGACCACCAAGGAGCTCGATCTCTCCTTCGGCGTCCCGGGCCTTTCGCGCTTCCGCGCGAACGTCTACCTGCAGCGCGGCGTCACCTCGGTGGCCATCCGCCAGATCCCCTACGAGATCTTCACCTTCGAGCAGCTGGGGCTTCCCAAAGTCCTGCGCGACTTCTCCCAGAAGCAGAAGGGCCTGATCCTCGTCACGGGACCCACCGGAAGCGGCAAGTCGACGACGCTCGCCGCCATGATCGACCTGATCAACACCACGCGGGCCGGCCACATCATCACGGTCGAGGACCCGATCGAGTACGTGCACCACCACAAGAAGTGCATCGTCCACCAGCGCGAGATCAACTCCGACACCAGCACGTTCGCGAACGCGCTGAAGTACGTGCTGCGCCAGGATCCGGACGTGATCCTGGTCGGCGAAATGAGGGATCTCGAGACGATCGCCGCGGCGCTCACCATCGCCGAGACGGGCCACCTGGTGCTGGCGACCCTCCACACGAACTCGGCGTACGAGTCGATCAACCGCATCGTGGACGCGTTCCCGGCGGGCCAGCAGCAGCAGATCCTCTCCCAGCTCGCGTTCGTGCTGGAGGGCGTGCTCACGCAGCAGCTGATCCCGCGCCTGAGGGGCCCGGGCCGCGTCATGGTGGCGGAGCTCCTGGTCTGCACGCCGGCCGTCCGCGCGGTCATCCGCGAGCGGAAGATCCACCAGATCTACAGCCTCATGCAGGCGGGCACGAAGCACGGCATGCAGACGATGAACCAGGCGCTCTTCCATGCCTACATCAACAAGCACATCTCGCTCGACGAGGCGCTGGGCCGCAGCCCGGAGTCCAAGGAGCTCGAGCAGATGCTGGAAAAGGTCGGCGTCCAGGCCGCGTCGTCCTAGGCCGCCGAAGCGAGGGGGACCATCGTGCCGGTTTACGTGTGGAAAGGCCGCACCGTCGGCGGGGAGATCCAGACCGGGGAGCTCGAGCTGGGCTCCCAGGACGAGGTGCTGGCCGCGCTGCGCAAGCGGCGCGTCATCATCACCTCCGTGCGCGAGAAGCCGAAGGGCTTCAAGCTGAACATTCCCGGCACCGGGCCGGGCGTCACGACGCGCGATCTCGCCATCTTCACGCGCCAGTTCGCCACGATGATCAACGCCGGGCTTCCGCTGGTCCAGTGCCTCGACATCCTCTCCAAGCAGACGGAGAAGGAGGCGTTTCGCGGGATCATCGCGGGCGTCATGCGCGAGGTGGAGGCGGGCAACACGCTGGCCGAGTCGCTGGGGAAGAAGGAGAACCAGCGGGTCTTCGACGAGCTCTTCGTGAACATGGTCGAAGCCGGCGAGGCGGGCGGTATCCTCGACGACATCCTCCTGCGCCTCGCGACGTTCATCGAGAAGGCCGAGGCGCTGAAGCGGAAGGTGCAGGGCGCCATGGTCTACCCGGGCGTCGTCATGACGGTCGCGCTCCTCGCGACCTCGTTCATGCTCATCTTCATCATCCCGACGTTCGCCAAGATGTTCACCGGATTCGGCGCCGAGCTCCCCCTGCCGACGAAGATCGTCATGGGACTCTCCTCGTTTTTGCGGTCCTTCTGGTGGGTGATCCTCCTCGGCATCGTCGGGACGTTCGTGGGGCTCCAGCGCTACTACCGGACCGAGCGGGGCCACCTGCAGATCGACCGGCTCCTTCTACGGGTGCCCGTGCTGGGCGACGTGCTCCGCAAGGGCGCGGTGGCGCGCTTCACGCGGACCCTCGGTACGCTCATCTCGTCGGGCGTTCCCATCCTCACAGGCCTCGAGATCACGGCCCGCACGTCGGGCAACCGCGTCATCCAGGAAGCCATCATGGCCGCCCGCGCCAGCATCCGCGAGGGCGAGACGATCGCCGCGCCGCTGCGCGAGTCGGGCGTCTTCCCGCCGATGGTGGTGCAGATGATCTCCGTCGGCGAGGAAACGGGCGCGCTGGACGACATGCTCACGCGCATCGCGGACTTCTACGACAGCGAGGTGGACACGGCGGTCGACTCCCTCACGTCGCTCATCGAGCCTCTGATGATCGTCTTCATGGGCGGCGTGGTCGGCGGCATGGTGGTCGCCATGTACCTGCCGATGTTCAAGCTCATCAACGTGGTGGCCGGGGGCCACTGATCGGAAGGGGGGACCGGCCGATGCGCGCGCGTCCGCGCGAAGCGGATCCAGAGCTGCGCTCGGCGGTGCGGGCGGTGATCGTGGGCCGGATGGCCCTGATCACCCTGGTCGCGACGATGGCGGCGGCCTTCTCCGACGGGCTCGGAGGGCTGGCGTCGCACGCGCCCTTCGCGTTCCTGGTCGCGCTCTCGGCGGGTCTGGCCGTCGCGTACCACCGCGCGGTGCGGGGGGGCGCGGAGGCGAAGCCGCTCCTCGCGACCCAGCTCCTGGTGGACGTGGCCGTGATTTCGTACCTCCTCCTGTTCACCGGAGGGGCGTCGAGTCCGTTCGCGCCGCTCTATCTGCTGGGGCCGCTCCTGGCGGGCGTCTTCCTGTCGGTGCGCGGCGGGCTGATGTTCGCGATCGTCTCGGCGGCGGCGTACGCCGTGATCTACGCGGCCGACCGGGGCGGCATGCTGACGTCGGCCCTGGCGGGCGTGACGGAGCGTTTGAGCGACGGCGCCCTGAGGCTGCGGCTGGCGCTCTACGTGCCGCTCCTGCTCCTGGTCGGGATCATCGGCGGGGCGATCGGACGGCGGTTGCGCGAAGGGCAGAGGGCGCTGGAGGACACGCGGCAGGAGCTCCATCGGGCGCTCTTCGACACGGAATCGATCCTCGAGAACATGTCGAGCGGGCTCGCCACGGTGGACGCGCTCGGCGTGATCCGGCACTGGAACCGAGCGGCCGCGGAGATCATGGGGCTCCCGGCGGATGCCGTACGCGGACGGCACTACCGGGAGGCCTTCGGGCCGGGCCTCGAGTCGTTCGCCGAGAGGTTGCACGAGACCCTCGAGGCGGGCGCGGCGGTCAGTCGCCACGAGGCCCATGTCACTCGGCCGGACGGAAGCGTGGTGCCGCTGGGGCTCTCGACCAGCCTGCTGCGCGACGGGTACGGGGAGCGGCGCGGCGTCATCGCGGTGTTCCAGGACCTCTCGGAAGTGAAGGACCTCGAGGCGAAGATCCGCCACGGGGAGACCCTGGCGGCGATCGGGGAACTCTCCGCGGGCATCGCGCACGAGATCCGGAACTG
>DASTOO010000305.1:0-5902 GCA_035762505.1 Candidatus Krumholzibacteriia bacterium | reverse complement strand
TCGCCGCCGGACTCTCGATCCGTGAGATGCTGATGCCGCCGGAGGACACCTGGCCCGCCTGGACGAGCGGCACCATCGTCGTATTGAGCGTGCTGGCCGTGTTCCTGTGGTACTTCGGCGCGGTGC
Source organism: Candidatus Krumholzibacteriia bacterium (assembly GCA_035762505.1). Lineage (GTDB taxonomy): Bacteria > Krumholzibacteriota > Krumholzibacteriia > WVZY01 > JAKEHA01 > JAKEHA01. The sequence continues at coordinate 5,776 of DASTOO010000305.1, read as the reverse complement.
TGTCACGGCGCGCGCATCGCGAGCGACGCGACACCGTGCGGACGTTTCTCAGCGCCGACGAGCGCGAGCGCGTGATCGCGGCGATCCGCGAGTTCGAGCGGAAGACCTCCGGCGAGATCCGCGTCCACATGCAGGAGCGGATCGACGGTTCCGCGAAGGATGCGGCCGCGCGCGCGTTCGACCGGCTGGGGATGGCGCGCACGCGCGACCGCAACGGCGTCCTGTTCTTCGTAGGCGTGCGCGACCGGCGCTTCGCCGTGATCGGCGACACCGGCATCTACAACGCCGTGCCGCACGACTTCTGGGCCACGGCGGTGACGCGCGTCGAGACGCGCTTCGCCGAGGGGCGCCATGCCGACGGCCTGGCCGAGGGGATCCGCATGGCGGGCGCCGCCCTGGCGGAGCACTTCCCGCCGCGTCCGGACGACGTCAACGAGCTGCCCGACCTGCTCTCCGAATGACCACGGCGCCCGGGGGCGGGCGTCACTCCGTGTTGAAGAACAGGGAGAATCCGAATAACAACCGACTTCCCTGAGCGGTGACGTCCATCGTTTCACCGATGAAATACTCCTGCGAGTACGTCACCCGATCGTACCGGTATTCGGCTCGAAAGGCCGTGCGGTTTCCGAGCATAAACCTGACACCGGCGCCGACGTCGAAGCCGGGCGTCGAATCGTCCACGTCGATTGCCGCCCCCAGCTCCCGCCTTGCGTTTCCGAAACCGACGCCCGCGAGCAGAAACGGGCGAACGTGCCCCTCTCGGGCCTCGAAGTTGTAGACTGCGTTCACGAATGTGGAAACGCCACTTTCGCCGTCTCTCATGGTCAGGTTGACGTCTCCCTCGAGCTCGAGCCCGCGGAAAACGAACACGCCGAAGCGGATCGGCAGCAGAAGAAAAGAATCCTCGGATCCATACTCACCATGCTCACCGTACGCGACGTCGGTACTCTCCAGGGTCGCCGAAAGCGAGACTTCGATGGTTCCCGGTGGTGTCATTGCAGGAGCGAAGCCGGGGGCCACGAGCAGGAATGAGAATGCGAGGACCGGAACGACACACTTCACGATCAGGCCTCCTTCTCAGGGGCGGGAGCAGAATGCTCCCACAACGCGCTGAAGCGGTCAAGGAGGTCGTGTTCTTGGTAGTGGGTCAAGTTTGAATCAAACTGACCCACTACCGCGGTTTGGGCGGGTTATGCGCGATTTCCGGGCGGGCGTCACTCCGTGTTGAACAGCACCGAGAAGCCGAAGAGGAAGCGGTGACCCTCCACGGTCAGCTCGTCGGCTCCGAAGAAGAATGAATCCTCGGAGTCGTACGAGACGTTGTCGTAGCGGTATTCCGCCCGGAAGGCGACACGATCCGTGAAGTGAAACTTGGCGCCCGCCCCGAGGTCGAATCCGAGCACGGATTCGTCCGTGTCGAGCGCCAGGCCGAGAATCCGGGCCGCGTTCCCCAAACCGAGACCGACGAGCAGGAACGGCCGCACCTTTCCGTCGCTCGTTTCGAAGTTGTAGACGGCGTTCAGGAAGAGCCACATGCCCGTCGAGTTGTCCGTCGAGGTCAGGTTCATGTCGCCTTCGATCTCGAACGCCCGCGTGGCAAAGACGCCGAGGCGCACCGGCAGCATGATGTACGTCTCCGACTCGTCTTCGATGGAGACGATCTCGATGGAGGGCGAGAGTGACAGCTCGATGGTGCCGGGCTGGATGACGGCACCGGCCGCGAGCGGGGAGAGGAACACGATCGCGAACGCGAGGAACGGGACGAAACGCCTCATGATCAGCCTCCTCTGAAGATTGGAACAGTGGAGCGGATCGTATCCGGGCGTTTACCGTCCGGTCAAGCGCGTCGTCGCCGGTCCGCGATTGTCGGGCTACTTGACACGGACGGCCATGCCTATCTGGAAGGAGAGACTCGGCGGCATGATGCCGACCAGGGACCAGCGCACGTGGGTGACGCAGTAGTCGTATCCCGCGGGCGCGGTGCACGAGCCGCTCGCGGGGACGTAGCTCCAGGTGGTGCCGTCGTCACTCGAATAGCTCACGATCGAGGTGAGCGTCGTCGTGCCCGCATTGAACGTTACGCTGCCGACGCGGAAGCCCGCGTAGTCGGGGATGGAATCCACCAGCACGATCCCGGTCGCGTCCGAGAGCCCGCCCGCAGTGGACGCCACCACCGTGTAGTTGATGTCCTGGCCGGGAAGCGCGTTCGCGAGGTCGGCGCTCTTCGTCATCGACAGCGAGGGCGATACGCAGGTCGTGACGGCGCGCACCTGATCGATCGCCAGCGCGTCGCCGGCGGACGTCGCGGTGACGGCGGCCGTGAAAACGTCCCCGCCGATCGCGCCGCCGAGCACCGGCGTCACGAGGAGCGTCCAGGTCGTGCTGGCGCCGGACGCGAGGGGGAGCGCGTAGCCCCCCGCTGCGACCGCGGCGGTGCGGTCGACGTTGCCCGCGTCGCGGTACTCCACCGCGAACGCCGGTGACGATCCCGGTCCCGTGATGACAAGGACGTCCGGGTTGCCACCGTCGTTGTCGAAGCGAAGCGTGTACGCGGCGGGGACACTCGCGAGCACGTTCGCGCTACGGACCTGCAGCGAAGCCGGGTTTTCGTACCAGCTGTCGTATGCGAACGCCGTGACGGGCTCACCCTGCAGCTTGATCATCCCGTCGACGAGGAACGGCGGCGAGGGCGCCGGTCTCAGGGAGACGGCGCCGATCACCCAGTACGTGGTCGATGCGAGATTCCACGACATGGTCACGGCGGCGGCTCCGGGCTCGATGCTGGCGGCACCGACGACGGACCCGGGGTTGGACTGGGACCAGAGATTCCACATCTGGCTCTGACCCGCTCCGACGCCGGCCGTGGCCGCGTCTCCCGCCACCGAAAGCACGTCCATGACCAGCGCACCCGCGACACTCGGCACGACGATGCTCGCGAGGCTGCCGTTCCCCTCGGCCGAGAGGAAGCCGCCGGTGGGCGTAAGCGCGTCGACGCCGAAGAAGGACGCCGCCCCCGCCACGACCTTGGCGCCTCCCGACATCGTGATCGCCACGTCGGCCGTCCCAATGGGCGGATCCACCAGCATCCACAACTCCATGCGGCGGTCGTCGGAGCCGCTGCCGCCGTCGCGGAAACCGACCCGCGTGAGCGGCGTGCCCCCGTAGGTGAGCGACGCCACCGTCTTGTTGGCGTTGTACGTCGACACGCCCACGACGAGTGCGCGGTCGATGCCGATTCCGATCGGGTGGGGGAAGGTGAGCGCGGCGCCGTTGGCGAACGCGGCGCTCTGTGCTTCCTGGACGATTGCGGCCCGGGCGGGCAGGACGACGCACGCGAGCAATGCGGCGAGCACGATGGTGCACGCCGCACCACGCCGGTGAGTCCCGGACACCCCTCCGATGCGACTTCTATCCATTTGCAATATAAAGAGTTGCCGAGCGTCTCCGCTTCCGGCCGTGAGCGGACCATGCAAAATCCGCACCACCCGGTACGCAGGGGGTGTGCTGTGTGGGGACGCCATGCGCCGCGCGTCTCCGGACGGGCGCCTTGAGCCAATGGCCCGTAACTTGATATACTGGTTGTCCATCCGCGAACAACTGTCCGAACGTGAAATGATCAATCTGTTGTCCCATTACCTGGGCCGGAGCGCACGGGCGTACCCGGATCACACCGCGGTCGTCGCGGGCGACGAATCCCTTTCCTACGCGGAACTGGACCACGCCAGCGATCGCCTGGCGGCGGCGCTGGCGGCCGGCGGGGTTCGCCGCGGCGATCGCATCGGCATCTTCACGCCAAAGTCGATCGGCGCGATCACCGCGATACACGGAATTCTCAAGGCCGGCGCGGTCTACGTCCCTATCGATTCCAGCGCACCCGCCGCACGCGCGGCGTACATCGTCGAGAACTGCGGGATTCGCTGCATGCTGACGACAGGACGCCAGTCGGGTGCGCTCGCGGAGATCGCCGGGCGGGCGCGCGGGCTCGAACGGCTCATCCTGCTGGACGACGCCGAGGTCGATCGATCGGTCGCGCTTCCGGCGACGCCCTGGCCGGACGTGGTGTCGCAGACCGCGACCGCGCCGCCGCTGGAGAACATCGAAACAGACCTGGCCTACATCCTCTATACGTCGGGATCCACGGGCGTTCCCAAGGGTGTCATGATTTCGCATCTGAACGCCCGTACGTTCGTCGAGTGGGCGCGCGAGACCATCGGAGTGACGGAGCAGGACCGACTCTCCAGCCACGCGCCGCTCCATTTCGATCTTTCCATCTTCGACATCTTTGTCGCATTCGCGTCGGGGGCGACACTGGTCCTCGTGCCGGAAGGTCTCTCTTCCTTTCCGTTCCGCCTCGCGGAATGGGTAGAGCGGCAGCGAATCTCCGTCTGGTACTCGGTTCCGACCATCCTGTCGATGCTCGTGCGCAGCGGCGATCTAGCGCGGTTTCGTTACGAGCATTTGCGGACGGTGATCTTCGCGGGCGAAGTATTCCCGGTGAAGTACCTGCGCGACCTCATGTCGGCGGTGCCGAACGCCACCTACTGGAACTTCTACGGGCCGACCGAAACGAACGTCATCACCTACTACCGCGTTCCCGCGCTCGCCCCCGACCGGACGGTTCCCATTCCCATCGGAATCCCGTGCGAGAACATCGAGGTGTTCGCGATCGCGGAGGACGGCGGCAGGGTCGGGCGGCCGGGCGACGCCGGGGAACTGTATGCGCGCGGGTCGTGCGTCGCGCAGGGTTACTGGGGAGACGAGGAGAAGACCGCACGCGGGTTCGTTGCCAACCCGATCGGACGCGGCTTCCGCGAGACGGTGTATCGCACGGGCGACATCGTGACGATCGACGAGACGGGGAACTACCTCTTTCTCGGCCGGCGTGACGACATGGTCAAGAGCCGCGGTTATCGCATCGAGCTGGGCGAGGTGGAGTCCGCGCTCTATCGGCACGAACGCGTGCGCGAGGCGGCCGTTGTCGCGGTTCCCGACGCCGCGATCGGGAACCGGCTCGTGGCCTTCGTGGTCATGGAGGAAGGCTCCGGCCTGGGCGTGCGCGACCTGCAGGATTTCTGCGCGGGTAGCGTGCCCCGCTACATGGTCCCGGACGGGATCGAATTTCGCGACCAGCTCCCCAAGACATCGACCGGGAAGGTCGACAAGGCGGCGCTGGCGCGGTCGGCTGACACGGCGCCCTCACCCTGACACAACGCAACGGAGGATCCCCATGGCAGACGTGGAATCAAGCATTCGTCGCTTCATCGTGAACAACCTGATGATGAAGAAGGACGAGAACATCATCTCGCTGGACGATCCCCTTCTGGAGAAGGGCATCGTGGACTCATGGGGCATCGTGGAGCTAGTCGAGTTCCTGCGCAAGGAGTTCAGCATCCAGGTGGATGACTCCGAGATTCTCCCCGAGAACTTCCAGGACGTGAAGTCCATCGCGGCCCTGGTCAGAAAGAACCAGTAGATGAATCTCAAGCTGACGCCCGAGCAGAACGAGTTGTGCGAGGCGGTGAAGCGTTTCGCCGCCCGCGAGTTGTCCGACGACGTCATCAGCCGCGATCGCTCGGGAGTGTTCTCGCGCGACCACTGGAAGCGTTGCGCGGAGTTCGGCGTCCAGGGGCTGCCGTTCCCCGCCGCCTGGGGCGGGCAGGGCATGGACATCGTCACCACGCTGCTGGTCATGGAAGCGCTGGGGTTCGCTTGCAAGGACAACGGCCTCGCGTTCGGCCTGGGGGCGCAGATGTGGAGCGTGCAGACGCCCATCAAC
>DASTOO010000304.1:0-9473 GCA_035762505.1 Candidatus Krumholzibacteriia bacterium | reverse complement strand
TGTGAGTACCATGAACCGACGGTGGCTTCGTCTCGTTGCCGCGACGATGGCCGCCACGTTGCTCGTCGCGTGTACCAAACGCATCCCCGTCGACCAGGATGCTGCAATTGCCGAGCGAGAAGTCGAAGGGCTCGTGGAGATATCCCTCCGCGATGGAAGCATGATTGTGACCCAGGACATTGCCGTCACAGACTCGACGTTCGTCGTTAGTTCCGTGCGGGAGAACGGGCGTCGACGTCAGGTGGATCCAATCACCATCCCGCACGGCGACGCGGAGTCGATCAAACGGCTTGAGGGCGACATGTTGGCGGTGGTCGTTGTCGCGGGTACGGTAGGCATGTTCTTTTATTTCATTCTCAGAGCGTTTGCCGGGTCGGGATGGGGAGGGAGCTAGGCAGCCGCCGCGCGCTTGTGAAAAAGTGATTACTCCCGATTTGGGAGTGAATGTAAAAGATCGTCCCATGCGCCGAAATCTTCTGCTCCTCATGATTGCCCTGCTCGCCGTGTTGATTCCCGCGGAGCTCTATCTGCGCGCGCAGGCAGCGCGTGACCGGGCGCAGATTCGCGGCAACATGGACGAGCGCGCGCTTTGCACCGAGCCCTCGCCCGACCGGCGACTCCTGTACACGTACACTCCCGGGGAGTGCGGCGCCAATTCGCGCGGCTTCCGCGACGTCGAGCACACCGCGCAGAAGCCGGAGGGCGCGTTCCGCATCGTGCTCATCGGCGACTCCGTGGCGGAAGGGCGCGACGTCGAGCCCGACTCGTCATTCGGCCGCGTCCTCGAGCGCATGCTCAACGCGCGCGACGACGGCCGCCGCTACGAAGTCATCCTGCTCGCCCGCATCGGCTACTCGACCTCGCAGGAGATCGTGCTCCTGGAGAACGAGGCGCCGCGCTACGACCCCGACCTCGTGCTGTGGAGCTACTGCCTGAACGACCCCTCGCACCCGGTCTTCCACAACGCGAACGGGGCACTCGGCCGCTACTACTACCGCCCGACGCTCCGGCTCGCGGCCCTCGCGAAGGCATTCGCCTTCCGCGTGAAGCAGAAGATCGGCGGGCGCGGGTGCGACACGGAGTTTCACGCCTTCGTGCAGTGCGCGTTCCGGAAGGACATCCAGCGCGACCTGCACCACATCGCGGCGCAGGTCCGCAAGCGGGGCGTCCCGGTGGCGTTCGTGGTCCACCCGGTGTTCGAGCAGAAGCCGTCCTTTACCGAATATTCACTGGCCGGCGTGCACGAGGAGCTCGACGCCGTGGCGCTGGGCGCCGGGTTCGCCGTGATCGACGTGCTGGACGCATTCCGGCCGTTCGCGCCGGCCGATCTCAAGCTCGACAACGAGGAGTACTTCGACCCGTGGCATCTGAATCCCCGCGGCCACCGCGTCACGGCCGCGTACATCTACGACCGCCTCGTCGCCGAACACCTGATGCCAGGTGTACAGGCGCACTGACATACCCCTTGACACCCCAATGACCCGCCGGGATAATCCAAGCGTCTCGCTGGTTACGGTGCAACGACTTATCTCGCTCGGAGTTAGTTAGAACGGCGCCGGGCCGGTGATGAAAGGGAGGTGACGATGTCGTTCATGCGGGGGCGTGTGGACGGCGCGGATATGGAGAAGGTTTTTCCGGGGTGCCAGAAATGCAACAAGGGCCTGTTGCTGCCCTTGTCGGACTACGGCCGGGATGGCGCGCCCATCATGTACAAGGCCTGGGTCTGTAACAACCCCGATTGTGGATTCAACATCAGGATCGACAATGGGGAGATCAGCGTCGGACGCGATATCAGCACGTCCGTGAAATAAACTGCCGTCCGTCAAACGGTCGGCTGTGTATAGGGAGGTTCCGTTTCGGAGCCTCCCTCTTTCATTTTGAAGAGCAGGAAGACGAAGACGACCAGCGTCGCCACCACGATGCGAACGTCCTGCAGATAGATCGGCAGCCCGCCCGATACCGCGTCCGTGGACCACGTGAGCTGCACCAGCGCCACCGTGTTGAACACCGCGTGCGCGACGATCGTGTACGAGAGATTGCCGGTGGTGTGATACACCCACCCCAGGTACCACCCGAACACGGTGAGGCTCACCAGCAGATGCACGTTGAGGTGCACCGCGCCGAATACCGCCCCGGCGAGGCCGATGGCGAGGAGTGCCTCCATGTTGCGCGTGAACACCTGCTGGATCAGCCCGCGAAAGACCACTTCCTCGGCCACCGGGACGAGCAGGCACAGGCCCACCAGTGTCACCACGAGCTGCACCGCGTTGGTCGGCTTGAGCTCCCGGATCGCCTCCGCGTAGTCGTCCGGGACCGGGTTGAACTGTTGCGTGATGACGTAAATTTGATCCACCAGCACGACCGCGCCGGCCGTGGCGACCACGATGAGCAGCAGGCGCGGCCAGCAGGGCGGTGCGATGCGCAGCTGGCGGCGGATGCCGGAGGGAAAGCGCCGCGTCAGCAGGTAGACGGGAACGATGATGCCGAGGAGCGAAGAAACGCCAATACCCTCTCTATAATGCTCCACGAGGACGAAGATCTGCTGGATGTACATGCTGGAAAGGACACAACTCGCGCAGAAGAACAACAGGAAGTAGTTGTTCACCGCGGTGAACACGTCGGGCGGGGTGTTGCGTTGGGTGCTGTCTTCCACTAGAATAAGCCCTTTCCATTACCCGAACGCGGCTCGAGGCCGCGAGGACTGGAACGACGAGTATAACACCATGATCAAAGCCGTCATCTTCGACCTCGACAACACGCTCACGGACTTCATGCGCATGAAGGAGAACGCGGTGGACGCCGCCGTCGATGCCATGGTGGATGCGGGCCTGCGCTTCTCCCCGGCCGAGATCAAACAGAAGATATATGCAATCTACGAGCGCGAGGGCATCGAGTTCCAGAGCGTATTTGACCATGCGCTGGAAGAGTTGATCGGCCAGGTCGACTATAAGATCCACGCCGCCGGCATCGTGGGCTATCGCCGGGCCAAGGAGGCGTCGCTGGTCCTGTATCCCCACGTCAAGATCACCCTGATCGAGCTGATGAAGCGCGGGATCAGGCTGGGCGTCGTGTCCGACGCGCCCCGCAAGGAGGCGTGGCTCCGGCTGTGCTACCTCCAGCTCCACCACATGTTCGACTTCGTGACGACCTTCGAGGACACCGGCGTGCGCAAGCCGAGCCCCAAGCCGTTCCAGCGGGCGCTGGATTACTTCCAGCTCTCACCCGCCGAGGCGATCATGGTGGGCGACTGGCCGGAGCGCGACATCACGGGCGCCGGGAACATCGGGATGATCACCGTATTCGCGCGTTACGGGGACACGAAGGGATTCAAGGAGAGCGGCGCCCACCACGACATCGACGACGTCTTCGAGCTGGTGGATATCGTGGACCGCTTGAACGCGGGGTGACGTCTTCCCGGCTACTGCCCCCGCGATGGGACCAGTCGTTCAATACGCCGATCGGGAACCACCCATATCACGGCGACAGCCGCGTAGATGCCGACTGAGATCCATGGCGACAGGAACGCCGCGCCGATGGCGACGACGTAAAGCAGCGGCGAGAGCTTTCCCTTCCAGTCGCCGCCGATCGCTTTCTTCAGTAGCGAGTCCTCGCCCTGCGAGATGATGATCCGCTGTTGAAGGATCCAGTAAGCGATGGCGGCCATCAGGAGCACCAGTCCATACGCGGCCGCCGGCAGCGGGGCGAGGTGGTTCTCCCCCATCCAGCCCGTCGTGAAAGGGACGAGAGAGAGCCAGAACAGCAGGTGCAGATTCGCCCAGAGCATCGAACCGGTGGTTCGGGTGCACGTGTGCATCATGTGGTGGTGATTGTTCCAGTAGATTCCGAGATAGATGAAGCTGAGGATGTAGCTTAGCAGCACCGGAATGATGGGCGCGAGCGCGACGACACCGTCGCCGTGGGGGACCTTCATCTCCAGCACCATGATCGTGATGACGATGGCGACCACGCCATCGAAAAAAGCCTCGAGTCGGCCCTTGCTCATAGTCCCTCCTCTTTTGTTTGAACGTTGATTGCTATCGTGCCTGATGCGGGTGGTGTTCTCAGGCGGCACGCCGGTAATGCACCCACGCCCACCCGACGAGCGTTGCGACCAGGAAGGGATAGGCGAAGAACGGGAGCGGCTGGGACAGGGGAGTGATCGTCTGCCCCAGGAAGATCTGCACGGCCGTGACGGTGAACAAGAGTGATCCAACCAGTCCGGCGCCTCTGACCAAGAGCGGCATCGTGCCGGTTGAGCTAACGAGGGCCAGCGACGCCGCCCACAACGCCACTCCAGCCGCGAACGACGGGGCACTGGCGTCAAGCGGCATGGCGGCGCCGGAAAGAATCAGCCCCTCGCCTATTGCAAAGACGAGAAAGCCCGCCGCGACGACATCGTTGCCCCGCCGAAAATGGTGGATGGTGAGTAGCGCGGTTGCCACCACGAGTGCAACGCCGTCCAGCCCCCACAGAAGCCCGCGAAGCGAGGCGGACGGGGCGAACGTACCTGCCATGCCGAGGACCGCGCCGACAACGAGCCCGGTCGCAGCAATCAGCCGGAGTCGAGATTCGCTCATATCGGCCGCGAGTCTAGCAACCCCGCCCCGCGGTTGGCAAGAAATCCGTAGAGCAGTGCTCCCGCAACGGCGATGGTCACCATTCCGGCGAGGGCCGCGAGGACAAACCTGATACGCACGGTGGCCTCCCCATCGAGTCGGTTTGGTTTACTCCTGACGTTGCGGCTCGTAGTGCAGGAACACCACGCCTGTGTCGTAGGTGCGCATACTCACGCGTTTGAGTCTCGCGTAACTCTGCAGGTCGGGGAACAGCCGCCGGCCGGCACCGACGAGGGTCGGACAGATCTGGAGATGGTACTCGTCGATCACATTCGCCGCGATGAGGCCCTGCGCCAGGGAGAGACTTCCCCACAGAACCATGTGTTTTCCCTCCCGGGCCTTCAGCCGCTTGACCTCCGCGAGGGCGTCGCCGCGGACGACCTGCGCGGGCTGCCACGTTCCCCAGGGTGCCTCACGCAGCGTGTTGGAGAAGACGAGTTTGGGCAGCGCGTTCAAGCGGTCCGCGATGATCTCCTTGTCCGTCGTCGCCGTCGGCCAGAAGTCCGCGAAGAGCTCGTACGTCTTTCGCCCCAGAAGGATCGTGTCGACGGTGTCGAGGAACTTGAGCTGGTCCCGGTCCGAGAACTTGTCCGACTCGCTCGGGGGAGAGAAATCCAGCCTACCATCCTTGTCCGCCGCGAAGCCGTCGAGCGACAACCATTCCTCGAGAATCAACTTTCTCATGAGCGTCTCGATCCCCCATTATGCTGCGATCCATCAGCGTGCTTCCTCGCGAAACTGGATGACATTGCCATCCGGGTCGACGGCCTCGCACGCCCTGAAACCCCGTGCCTTCCATTCCTCCTCTTTCGGGCGAAGCCGGCCGCCGAGAGCGGCCGCCTGCTTCCGGGCTTCGGCGAGGGACGCCACGGGGAAGAACGGCTTGATGTAGCAGTCCTCGCGGACGGCCGGGGGCTCGCCCGCTGCGGGTTCTCCCGGAAGGGAATGGATCACGAGCTCAAAGGTGTCCGAGCCCAGGACGGTCAGAGCGTCGTCCTTGTGACGCACGGGCAGGCCGGTCACGGCCTCGTAGAACGTCGCGAGGCGTCCGTGGTTTCCGGTAAAGATGACCACCCCGGGTCTGGTGTCGTTCGCCATCACGCTCCTCCTCGCATTCAATCGTAACCGTTGGCTGCGAGCATTATACTACCCGGCTGAGGGGATGGGGTAAACCCCACCGGTGGTCACGCATGACAACCGCCATCCAACCGGACTACAATCCCCCAGAACTCCCATGCGCGTACTCACCGCCACCCAGATGCAGGAAGTTGACGCCGAGACGATCGCGCACGTCTGTCCCGGTCTCGAACTCATGGAGCGCGCGGGGCGTGGCGTGGCGCGGACGATCCTCGCCGGCTTCGCCGGCGGCAGCGCGCCCCAGGGTCCGCGCAAGGCGGTGGTCTTCGTCGGGCCCGGTAACAACGGTGGCGACGGGCTCGTGGTCACGCGGTATCTCATCGAAGCCGGCTGGTCGTGCTCGATTCATCTCCTCAAGCCCGCGACCGAGCTCACGCCCGACACGACCAAGAACCACCGGCGCCTCGCGGCGATGAAGTCTTCGTTGCTCAACGAACTGGACGCTACGCGCCCGGACTACCCGGCGCGCGCGCGCGAGGACCTCGCCGATGCGTCCATCGTGGTCGACACCCTGTTCGGCACCGGTGTCTCCGGGGCACCGCACGGGCGCGCGGCGGAGATGGTCACGCTCATGAACGACTCGGGCGCGCGCGGGGTGCCGGTGGTGAGCGTCGACATTCCATCCGGCGTGGACGGCAACACCGGCCAGACGCCGGGCGACGCGGTGCGCGCCATGCAGACGGTGACAATCGGCTCCCCCAAGACGGGGCTCCTCTTCTTTCCCGGCCGAGCGCACGTGGGGTCGCTCGCGGTGATCGACATCGGCTTCCCCGACGAAGTCGTCGCGAAGCACTCCGATCCCTTGTATCTTCTCGACGACGGTGAAGCGGCGCTGCGCCTTCCGCCGCGTGCGCCCGACATCCACAAGTACGAAGCCGGAACGCTGCTCGTCGTCGCGGGCAGCGAAGCCTACCGCGGCGCCGCGTTGCTTGCCGCGGAAGCCGCGTTGCGCGGTGGTTGCGGCATGGTGTACCTCGCAGTGCCGGAGGGGATTCGACGCGAGATGGCAGCGCTGCGCGAAGCGATCATCGTTCCGCTCCCGCAGACCAGCGCCGGAACGATCGCGCCGGCTGCGATGCAGGTGCTGCAACCCTACCTCGAGCGCGCCGACGCCATCACGATCGGCCCCGGTCTCGGCCGCCACGAGGACACCGATGCGTTCGTTCGTGACTTCGTGTTGTCGTTGAAGAAGCCCGTCGTCCTCGACGCCGACGGACTCACCGCTTTCGCCGGGAACTCGTCGGACTTCAAACGTACCAAGACGCCGATCGTCATCACGCCGCACGACGGCGAGATGCACCGGCTCACCGGCGAGCGCGCCCCCGTTGCTGCGCTGGACAGAATCAAGTTCGCGCGCGCGACCGCGGCCAGGCTCGGGGTGACACTCCTCCTCAAGGGCGCGCCCTCCCTGGTCGCCGCCCCGAACGGCGACGCCTGGATCAGCGGCTCGGGGACGAGCGCCCTCGCTACCGGGGGTACCGGCGACGTCCTGACCGGGCTCATCGGGAGCTTCCTCGCCCAGACCGCCGGCGCCACCCGCCGCGCCGCGCCGGGCCCGTCCAACGACCTCCAGGCGACGCAAGTCGCTGATGCGACGTGCGTTGCGTGCTTTCTCCACGGCCGTTCCGGGGAGCTTGCCGCCCGCAGCCGCGGGGTTCGGGGCGTTATCGCGGGGGACCTCCTCGCCGCCCTCGGGCCCGCTGTCGTGGCCCTCGAGGGCCGCGCCGGACGCTAAAAAAGCGGTCATCCACACCTATTTTGCGCGCTCCGAGGATCGCCGTTGACACCCCCCGCAACGGGGCGTACAAGTACCTTTTTTAATCGTCCGTCCGGCGGTTTCGGCAAGGCGTTCTCGGCCAGATTTCCCGCGCTTTTCATGTCCAGGAGGATGGTGTGATGGAGAAGCGAACTCCACAGGAGGTCCTGAAGTTCGCGCGCGAAAAAGGTGCGCGCGTGCTCGACCTCAAGTTCATCGATTTCCCCGGCACGTGGCAGCACTTCAGCCTGCCCATCGCCTCCTTGAAGGAAGAGTCCTTCGAGGAGGGTTTCGGCTTCGACGGTTCCAGCATCCGCGGCTGGAAGAGCATCAACGAGAGCGACATGATCGTGATTCCGGATGCGAACACGGCCTTCATCGATCCGTTCATGAAGGAGACGACACTCTCGCTCACGTGCAACATCTTCGATCCCATCACCAAGGAACGCTACGCACGCGACCCGCGCGCCATCGCGATGAAGGCGGAGGCCTACGTCAAGAGCACGGGGCTCGCGACCGACATCTACTTCGGCCCCGAGGCGGAGTTCTTCATCTTCGACGACGTGCGCTTCGAGTCGTCGCCGCACCAGGCCTTCTTCTACCTGGATTCGAGCGAGGGCTCGTGGAACTCGGGACGCGACGAAAAGCCCAACCTGGGCTACAAGCCGCGCTTCAAGGAAGGTTATTTCCCGGTGCCGCCCGCGGATTCGCTGCACGACCTGCGCTCCGAAATGATGCTCGAGATCATGAGCCTCGGCATCGAGGTGGAAGCGCAGCACCACGAGGTGGCGACCGCAGGGCAGTCCGAGATCGACCTCAAGTTCGACACGCTGACCACGATGGCGGACCAGCTGCTCATCTACAAGTACGTGATCCGCAACGTCGCCAAGCGCAACGGCAAGACCGTCACCTTCATGCCCAAGCCGATCTACGGCGACAACGGCTCCGGCATGCACTGCCACCAGAGTCTGTGGAAGGGGAACACGCCGCTCTTCGCGGGCAACAAGTACGCCGGTCTGAGTGACATGGCCCTTCATTATATCGGCGGGCTCATCAAGCACGCCAAGGCGCTGTGCGCGATCACCAACCCGACCACCAACAGCTACAAGCGGCTGGTGCCGGGCTATGAGGCGCCGGTGAACCTCGCGTACTCGCAGCGCAACCGCAGCGCCGCGGTGCGCATCCCCATGTACTCGCAGTCGCCCAAGGCGAAGCGCGTCGAGTTCCGCTGCCCCGATCCGACCTGCAACCCGTACCTCGGGTTCGCGGCGATGACGATGGCGGGTCTCGACGGCATCCAGAACCGGATCGATCCGGGCGAGCCGCTCGACAAGAACATCTACGATCTGCCGCCGGAGGAGCTGGCGCGGGTGCCCAAGTCGCCCGGCTCGCTCAACGAGGCGCTCGATTCACTCGAGGCCGACCACGACTTCCTGCTCAAGGGGGACGTGTTCACCGAAGAGGTCGTGCGCACGTGGATCGACTACAAGCGCGAGCGCGAAGTGGGCCCGATGGCGCTGCGCCCGCACCCGTACGAGTTCTTCCTGTATTACGACGCGTAGACCCATCCTCTGGTCTGCCAAACGAAAGGCCCGGTTCGCGCGAGCGAGCCGGGCCTTCGTGTTTCGCTCCATTCACTCCCAGCGTGGGAGTGGCACAAGCGTTAACGCTTGTAATGCCTCCGCTGCGGAGGTTACGGAAGCACTTCGTAGCTGGGACATAGACCAGCGGGTCATCTGGTCGTCCTCCGAGATAGAACTGCGGACCGCAATGGGCCCACCCGCGTTGGGTGCCCAGGCGTCGAGCGTATACATGTTGATTTCGCCGTAGGACGCGGCGTCCATGCCAGAATATCCGATCCACCCCGGAGCCCAAAGGTAGTTGCCGTCCACGGGGTTGACATCATAGCCCGTGAGTGGATCCACAAGCAGTCTCCCGCCGGGAAAGAAGTAGTCCACAAAATA
>DASTOO010000303.1:0-4136 GCA_035762505.1 Candidatus Krumholzibacteriia bacterium | reverse complement strand
GAGCACGGGCTGGTAGCGCGCGAGCGCCTCCTGCGCGCGGACCGTCTCCACCAGGCGTCCGATGTGGTCGCGGATTTCCACCAGGCGTCCGCGCTTGAGAAAGTTGTCCATGGAAAGCACCACCGCGGCCGGGTGACGGACGACGTGGAGGAACGTGGCCCCCGGCAGCGCCGACGCGAGGAACGACGCCTTGAAGTACAGGCGGACCTCCTTGATCGCGACGACGCGCACGGCGCCCTTCTCGAACCAGGCCACGGGCTGCTGGCCGATCCGGTTCAGGTGCACGAGATTGAACTGCGCCGCGAAGCGGAACGCCTTCGGGCCTACGCGCCGCCCCACGCTCTCCAGCTTCCCCATCAGCCACGCCTCGAACTCGAACTGCCGGCGCGTCTCGTGGACCGGATCGAAGAGGCGCGAGCGATAGCGCACGAGCCCCGGCATGTCGGCACGCAGTCGGTCCGCGAGCCCCGGCTCCGGCGGCGTCACGCGGAGGAACTCGTGCGGAAAGTACGGGAAGATCCCGTAGGCCGGCGCGAACGGCTCGTAGTAGTGCAGGCACTCGGGGTGCGAATCGAAGATGTTCGCGAGCCACGTCGTCCCCGACCGCTGCGTTCCCAGGATGAAGACCGGGCCCGGCATCATCGTCTCCTCGCGAGCGCGATGTAGTTGCTCGTCATGCGCCGGTTGCGGTCGATCGGCGCCAGCGCGGATGCGAGCACCTGCATGAACCACACCAGTGGCCGCACCAGCGCGCGCAGCCGGCCCGCGGCGTGGACGAAGTAGTAGCAGCGCGCCTGCAGCAGCGCCCCCAGCATGCCGTTGACGCTCCGCAGCTCGACCACGTCGAAGCCGCCCCGTTCCAGCACGCGGCGCAGGCCGAACTCCGTGAAGCGCCAGTAGTCGTGCGGCTCGTCGTGGATGTGCCAGGTGAACGGCACGGAAAGGACGAGGTGCCCCGCCGGCCGCAGGACGCGGTGAATCTCCGCGAGCATCGCGGACGGATCGGGCACGTGCTCCATGACTTCGGTGCACAGCACCGCGTCGGCGCATCCGGTCGCGAACGGAAGCGCGGCGGCGTCGCCGAAGGCGTCGGCGGTCGTGGCACTGTCCGGGTAGAGCGGCGAGTCGAATCCCACGTAGTGCGGAAACCCGCCGAGCATCGAACGGTACGGCTGGACTCCGCAGCCCACGTCGATCACGCGGTTCCCGGAGAGCGCGCGCGTGAGTTCCTCCACCCCGCGGGCGAGGAGCCCGTTCGCGTACCAGTTGTACCACTGCGCGTTCGCGGGGCGGTTCATCATCGTCCTCCGGCGGCGGCGCGCGGCGAGGTGCGCGGACGCTCGGCGACGATCTCGTGGTAGATCGCGGCCAGCCGCTCGCCCTGGCGCCGCGCGTCGAATTCGGCCTCGATGTGCGCCCGGCCGGCGCGCTGCATCGCGCCCCACGCCGACGGGTTCGCGACGATGCGCCGCAGATTGGCGACGAGTCCGTCGACGTCGCGCTCCGGCGCGAGGAAGCCGGTGCGGCCGTCCAGGATGACGCCGGGAATATCGCAGTGCGTCGAGCTGGCGATCATCATGCCCGAGGCGCTCATCTCGATCAGGGACACGGGCGCCCCGCCTTCGGTGTCCCCGTCTTCGGCGGTGACGCTGGGCGAGAGGAAGACGTGGTGGCGGCGCGCTTCGTCCATGACGTCCCGGTACGGGCGGTAGCCGAGCAGGCGCGTTCTGGCACCGAGATCGTGCCGCGCGATAGCGTCGAGGATGCGCTGCTTCTCGCGGATGGAGCGCTCCTCGTTCGTCGCATCCCCGATGATCGTGATCTCCAGGGCCACGTCGCTTCCCAATCTTCCCAGCGCCTCGACGGCGAGTGGGAGCCCCTTCTTCTCGCGGAACGAACCGGAGAGCAGCACGCGCAGCGGCTCACCCGGCGCCCACACGCGCGGCGCGAAGGGAATCAGCGACAGGTCGACGCCGAGGTGATGCACGCGGATCTTCGCCTCGGGGCACCCGAGAGCCATGATCTCGCGGCCCATGTGCGGCCCCTCGCACAGAACCCGGTCGACGCGCGCGAACATGGCGCGGTAGCGCCCGCGCCAGACCGGGTTGCGGCGCGGGTAGAACTGCACGTCGGCCCCGTAGAACGTGACGGCGTGCGCGAGACCGTGCCGGCGCGCCACGGCGAGGTCGCGCCAGCCGGTGAACCCGAAGTGCGAGTGCATGACGCGCGCGCGCGAACGGCGCGCGGCGCCATCCTGGTAGCCGAGATGGTTCCGGATGCGCAGCTTGCGCAGGGCGCGGTCGCGCAGCGACCGCCACGCGGGCTCCGCGCGCATGCTATGCATGTTCGCGAGCGGAAACTGGTCCAGGTTCTCGGTGCGCTCACAGGCCACGTGGCTCTCGATGGACGGCGGAAGGAATCGCACCTGCGTGTACAGCCAGGTCTCGGTCTGGGGCAGCCATCTCGGCACGGAGTGCAGGACGACCAGCGGTCCGCCGGCCGCGGCGGAATCGGAGGGCCGGCTCACCGGTGAAGTTCCCCGGCGGCGCGGCCCGAGCGGAGTCGGTGGAGGCGCATAACTCGTTGACGGGTAACACAAAACGGAGGCCGGGGTCAAGCCGCGAGCGTCCCGGGCGGCGCGGGTCCGTTATCGCAGGAGGACGAGGCGGCCGGTCCGTGATTCGCCTCCGGCGCTGACACGGCAGAAGTAGACGCCGGACGGCATGGCGACGCCATCGTCGTTGCGGCCGTCCCACGTCATCACGTGCTCGCCGCCCGGCCGCGACCCGGACGCGAGGCGCCGCACGCGGCGGCCCGCGGCGTCGTAGACCTCGGACGACACCTGCGCCGCCGCGCCCAGCACGTAGCGGATCGACGTCGCGGCGCTGAAGGGGTTGGGCGCCCCGCCATGCAGCTCCAGCAGCGAGGCCCGCGGTTGCGGTGTGCGGACCCCCGTGGGCGGCGGCGTGTCGATCCGGAACACGAAGAGCCCGTTGGGACGATCGTTCACGTAGATGTGCCCGTCCGGCGAAAACGGATAGCAGCCGAACGCCCCCTCGAGGATCCCCTCGCCGGTCATCGCCGACGTGTCCTCGGTGTCGGCGAGCACCGGGTTGACCGGATCGCTGATGTCGTACACGCGAAAGCCCGCCACGTAGTACGCGACGTACAGGAGGTCGCCCACCACGTAGCAGTTGTGCACCGACGACGCGGGGTCCCCGATCTCCGCCACGCGCCGCGGATAGAGCATGTCGGACACATCCCACACCGTGATGTCGGGCGCGGGATGCGTCGAGAACTCATCTGTGATGAAGAGGTGGCGCCCGTCCTCCGTCGGCCATCCGTTGTGCGCGTACGTGATGGTCGTGTCGGTAATGCCGCCGAGCGGCACCGGGGCATGGCGGTCCGCCACGTCCCAGAAGCGGATTCCGTAGGCTCCGCGAAATTCGTACAGCGTGTTCCCGATCACGGTCGCGTCGTGGCCGTCGAAGCCGTCCGACATGGCATCCTCCCACACGAGCTCGGGAGCGGTGGGGTCGGGATTGAGGTCGTAGATCTTGAGTCCCGGAAGACAGACGTACAGGTACGCCTGGTCGTCGATGAAGACGTTGTGGCCGCCGGGGAAGCTCCCCACCACGACCGGGCTCGCGGGGTTCGTGATGTCGAGGATTCCTCCCGGTCCGCCGATGAGGCCGTCCACCGAGTAGACGAGCGACCCCAGCGTCTTGATGTCGAAGCGCGGCACCGCCGTTACGGTGGCGACGCCAAACGGGAGGGACGGATCGGTGACGTCGACGATGTGAAGTCCGCTCGCGTTGTTCCCCACGAGCGCGTAGTAGCGCTGCGTCTGCGGATCGACCCATCCCCACACGTCCGTGTACTGGCGCGACGGCGAGACGTCGAGAAACCCGACGAGAATCGCGTTGGTCGCCAACGCGGCCACGGGAGCCAGCAGCAGCAGCGCGCACAGGATAAAGGGTCGCATGATGTGGAGTTCCAGTGAGTTAACGGCGTGATTATACCACGTCTGCGCCCGGCCCGCCCCCTCCCTTCCCCCGGGTGCCCGAACAACGTCGCCGCGCCGCGTGGGGCCGGAACGTGATAGAATTCCGTGCGTATCGTCCCACCCCGACGGA
>DASTOO010000302.1:0-2651 GCA_035762505.1 Candidatus Krumholzibacteriia bacterium | reverse complement strand
GGCCCGGTGACGAGGATGATCCCGTGCGGCCGCTTCAGCAGCCGCTCGTAGACCGGGCGCTGCTCGGGGGTGAATCCCAGGGCGCCCACGTCCTGCAGCAGGATGGTCGGGTCGAAGATGCGGATGACGACCTTCTCGCCGAAGGCGACGGGAACGGTGGAGACGCGCAACTCGATCTCGCTGTCCTGGTACGCCGACTTGATGCGCCCGTCCTGCGGCCGGCGCTTCTCCGCGATATCGAGGCGCGCCATGATCTTGATGCGGGAGACGAAGCCGGGGAAGACCTGCTTCGGGATCGAGTGTGTGTTGTGGAGGCGCCCGTCGATGCGCAGCCGCACCACGGCGCGCTCCCGCTTGGGTTCGATGTGGATGTCGCTGGCGCGCTGCTCGAAGGCGTACTGGAGGAGAAGGTCGACGGCGCGGACCACGTGATGATCAGTGCTGTCGAGCTCCGCGTCGCCCCGGATGTCGACCAGCTGCTCCAGGTTGCCGAGGTCCAGTGCCGCGCTGCGCATCCGTTCGGCCTTCTGGATACTCCGTTCGAACGCGAAGATCTCGTTGATCGTCTTCAGGATCTCGGCGCGCAGCCCCAGCACCGGTTCCACGAGGTAGCCCGTCGCGTGCTCGAGGTTGTTGATCGTCCCCCGGTCGAAGGGGTTGACCATGGCGACGGTCAGACGCCGGCCGTCCAACCGCACCGGAACGAGCAGGTGTTTGCGCGCGAACGGCTTCGACACGATGGACGCGAGCGTACGGGCGTCGAGCTTGAGTGGATCGATGCGCGTGAAGGCGACGCCGGCCGCGTCGCCGAAGGCCGCGCCCAGCTCCGCCTCGTCCATGAACTCGCGCCGCGGGTTCCGGCTCGGCAGCCGGAAGGAGACGATCACCTCGAGCGGGGAGACGTACCCGCTGTCGCTGCCGTCCGCGCTCGTGCGGGCCTGTTGCGTGAGCGCCTGCTGGCGCGCGCGCGCGCCGGCGCGGATAGCCTCGGCGTGAGCGGCGGGCACGAGGTTGCGCTGCTCGAGCAGGGCGAGGACGCGCGGGAGGGAGAAGGCTTCCTCGCCGTGCGCGCTCTTCGCGCCCGGCGGGACGGAAGGTGCGGCGGGCTTTGATCCGGTGGTCATGGTCTGGTCGCCCGTTTCGGTGTATCTGGTGAAAAATCGTCCACGGCACACGCGCCGCAGATCACAACGCAATGCGCGTGCCACATACGGACGTGTGCGGCGATTACGGGCGCGCGGTCGTGCGCCGCTCGCGCCCGCGCACGGTCGCGAAGGTGAGAGCGATCGCATGCACACATCCGTTCCAGAATTCTTGCGTGGCACGTCTCACAAATTAAGTTCGGAATTGACACTCTCGCGCAAGCGCGCGCATACTCTTCCTTGGAACAGGGGCAAAGGGTTATGAGGCGGCCGTCGCTGTAACACGTCCCGCTGAAATAGTCCCTTTCACTCAAATCGTCACAACACCCCACCGGTTGTGCAAGCCGACCACCTTGCCGACCGACCGTTTGCACTTGCGGCGTACCCGACGACACGCGCCGCCGGTAATGCGACGGTCAGACCAATCAATCCGATGGCGACGTCGGAGGTGATGCCAGTTTTCGTTCGCCAGCGGAGTTGACTCTCCGGGAGCGCAGTGCTCCGGTGAAGTTGCGGCCGGAGGTCCTTCGAGAGTCAAATTGGAAAGTGTGCCTGCCCTTGCTCCCGTAAATAACGGGCGGTCCGCGGCGATTTCGTCGCCGGGGCGCCGCCAAATGCATCCAGCAACGCAATCGGGAGATTGAACAATATGAAAAAGACGTTTCTTACCGCGCTTTGTGCGTGTCTGTGCGCGTCACTGGTCGTGACGAGCGCGGATGCGCGTCGCGTGAAGAAGGAAGCCCCGCGGATCATGAAGGATACGGGGATGAAGGCGCCGGTTTCGCCGAACGCCAACGCGACGTTCAATGCCGTCGCCCAGGCGAACACGACGTACCTCGCCACGTACACCTTCAATTCGGGCGCGAGCTGCATCCTGCAGGGATGGACCCAGGTCGACGTCACCGAGCAGACCGGCGACTACGTCCACGTGGACGACTTCGCGGGTCTGGGCGGCGGGACGTTCGGGCTGTTGACGCCGATCACGGGTGCCAAGTCGCTCTGGATCGGCGCCCGCGCGAACGCCGGCGACCCGGATCTGTGCGGTTACGCCGCCCTGCCGGGTTACGGCAACGCCTGGCAGCAGATCCTCTGCTCCAAGTGCTTCACCCTGACGGGCGACGCCACCCTGACCTACGACACCAGGTGGGACTCGGAGCCCGGCTACGACTTCACCAACGTGGAGCTCGACGCCGGCTGCGCGGACGCCTGGACGGCGCTCACGACGCCGAACGCCCCGTACAACGGACAGGGCACCGCCTCCGAATCGATCGTCGTCACGGCGGCCGAGCACGGCGGCACGGCCCGGGTCCGGTTCAACTTCACGGCCGATACGGCGTGGTCGGACTCGGACGGTCTGTGGGACACCGACGGTGCCTTCATCGTCGACAACCTGAAGATCGTCGACGGGGCCGGCACGCAGACCAACCAGACCTTCGAGGCCGAGGCGGTCGGCGCGCACGCGACGGCCGACGCCCACTGGTCGAGCTGCAACCTCCCGGGCTACGGCGA
>DASTOO010000301.1:0-3320 GCA_035762505.1 Candidatus Krumholzibacteriia bacterium | reverse complement strand
CGACGGGCGTTGCGTCGCGAGCACCATGTGGATCCCCGCCGCGCGCGCCATCTGCGCGAGCCGCGTAAGCAGCGATTCGATGTCGACGCCCTTCGCCAGGGCGAGATCGCCTAGCTCGTCCACCACCAGCACGATATACGGCAGGCGCTCCACCGCGGGATCGTCGCTCTTCTGCAGCGCGACCTTCGCGTTGTAACTTTCCAGGTTGCGGACACCGTGACGCCGGAAGAGCTCGTTGCGGCGCCCCATCTCGGCGACGAGGAACTCGAGCACGCGCGCCGCTTCCTTGGGATCGGTGATCACCGGATGCAGCAGGTGCGGGATGCCGTTGTACTGCGACATCTCGACCATCTTCGGGTCCACCAGCAGGAGCTGCACGTCGCTCGGGCGATAGTGCAGCAGGATGCTGGCGAGGAGCGCGTTCAGGCAGACGCTCTTCCCCGAACCGGTCGTGCCGGCGATCAGGAGGTGGGGCGCCTCGCACAGGTTCATGAGGAAGGGCTTCCCCACCACGTCCACCCCGAGCCCCATCATGACCCCTTTCAGGCGCTGCGTCTCGGTGACCTCGCTCAGCACCTCGTACAAATAGACGGTGCGCGCGCGCGGGTTCGGCATCTCGATCCCGACCACCGCGCGGCCCGGAATCGGCGCGATGAGACGGATGCTCCTGGCGCGCATGGCCAGTGCCAGGTCGTCGGAACGGCTCACGATGTCCTTGATGCGGACGCCGGGCGCGGGCTCGAACTCGAATGTCGTCACCACCGGTCCGTGATGGACCGCCGTCACCTTTCCCTGCACGCCGAACTGGTTGAGCTTCTCCTCGAGCACCCCGCTCCAGTTGCGCAGGTCGTCACGCGTGAACGTCGCACCCGCTTCGCCCGGCTGCTCCAGGATCGAGAGCGGCGGCAGGGACGCGTCGGTGATGGGCGTCGTCGGCGCTGCACCGTCTCCCTCCGGCGCGCGTTTCTTCGCCCGCGGTTTCGACTCCGCCCGCGCGGGCGGCGCCGCGATGGCGATGTCGGGCTCGCGGCGGCGCTTCTTAGCCGCCAGCGCGGGCTCTTCCCAGCCGTCCGCGGCGGTGGCGGCGCGCGGGGGCACCGCGTCCTCGTCCGCGTCCAGCGCGGCTTCCTCCCCACCGTCATCGTGGGCGGAGCGCTCCACGGCGCTCCGCACGTAATCGGTCATCACGGCCCGCCGGCGCGCCAGCCCCTCGCGCGCGGCCGCGATACCGGCCCGCGAACGGGCCGCCAGGCCGCGCGCGGCCGTGCCCGCCCAGCGCAGCACGTGCGCCTCACCCAGCGCCAGCAGCAGCACGGTCGCCACCAGCACGATCGCGGAGCCCACCTCTCCGAACACCGCGCTCAGGCCGGCGGCCACCTCGTTGCCCAGCCAGCCCCGCAGCGACGCCACCTGGCTCGTGACGGGCGACACCGCGAAGAACGCGTTCAGCAGCACCACACCGACGAAACCCTTCAGGGCCACGCGGCGCACGGGTGCCGCCGCGTCGCGCGCCAGCGCCACCGCCACCCCCGCCAGGAGCGCCGGCACCGCCCACGCGAGCAGGCTGCCGAAGAGGCGCACGACCAGGAACGCAAGCGCGGAACCGAAGGGACCGGTGTGGTTCGCGACGTGGAAGATCGGAGCGCCCGCGTCGAACGGCCAGTCGAAGGGCGAAGCGCTGCCCAGCCCGACCGCGACGAACGCCGCCACGGCGAAGAGCGTGATGGTCAGGAATACGCGCGCGCGATCGGTCACGTCCAGATTCACCCGTGAAACGTCGGATCTGCGCACGCGTCTACCGGGCCTCCGCCGGCACCGCCAGCGTCAGCGTCTGTCCGTCCCACTGGTAGCCCTCCAGGAAACGGGTGCTGAAGTCTCCCTGCCGGAAGCGCGGCTCCCGCAGGATCGCCTTCTGGAAATCAATGGTGCTCCTGACGCCGTCCACCACGCACTCCTCCAGCGCACGCAACATGCGGCCGACCGCCTCGTCGCGCGTCAGGCCGTGGCAGATCACCTTGGCGATCATCGAGTCGTAGAAGGGTGAGATGTTGTACCCCTGGTACACGTGCGAATCCACCCGCACGCCCATCCCGCCCGGAAGATGAACGAAACCCACCATGCCGGGGCACGGCATGAAGTCCCGGCCCGGGTCCTCGGCGTTGATGCGGCATTCGATGGCGTGGCCCACGAAGCGCACGTCCTTCTGCGAGAACGAGAGCGCCTCGCCCGCCGCCACCGCGATCATCTCCTTGATCAGATCGCGGCCCGTGACCATCTCGGTGACGGGGTGCTCCACCTGGATGCGCGTGTTCATCTCCATGAAGTAGAACTCGTCGCCCTGCACCAGGAACTCCATCGTTCCGGCCGAATTGTAGCTGATGGCGCGCGCCCCCTGGACCGCGGTGGTGAGCAGCTTCTCACGCGTCTCCGCGGCCAGCGCGACACACGGCGACTCCTCGATGAGCTTTTGATGCCGGCGCTGGATGGAGCACTCGCGCTCGCCCAGGTGAACCGTATTCCCGTGCGTGTCGGCCAGGAGCTGCACCTCCACGTGGCGCGGCGCGGGAAGGTATTTCTCGAGGTAGACGGACGCGTCGCCGAACGCGCTCTCCGCCTCGGCGCGCGCGATGAGCAGCGCGTTGGCGAGGTCCTGTGGGTCGCGTGCGACGCGCATGCCGCGGCCCCCGCCGCCCGAGGCCGCCTTGACGATCACCGGGTAGCCGATCTCGGCGGCCACCCGTATCGCCTCGTCCTCGTCCGCGACCGCGCCGTCGGAGCCCGGGATCACCGGCACGCCGGCCTGCTTCATCATCTCCTTGGCGAACGACTTGTTCCCCATGCGCTCGATCGCGCTCGGGGACGGGCCGATCCAGCCGATGCCGCACGAGACCACCGCCTCCGCGAATTCAGAGTTCTCGGAGAGAAACCCGTAACCGGGATGGATGGCCTCCGCGCTCGTTATCTCGGCGGCGGAGATGATACGGTTGACGTTGAGGTAGCTCTGACCGGGGGTGTTGGGTCCGATGCAGACCGCCTCGTCCGCGAAACGGACGTGCAGCGAGTCGGTGTCGGCCTCGCTGTGCACGGCGACGGTCCGGATGCCCATCTCGTGACACGCGCGCATGATGCGCAACGCGATCTCGCCCCGGTTCGCGACGAGAATCTTCGTGAACATGGGGGCAAACGTACCACAGCGCGGGACGTCTTGTTAATCCGGATCTTGGCGGTTTCCGGTCTAGATCTTGGTCAGCCCGGCGGGCTCTTCCGGTTTCTGCTCGAAGCCCTTCCACGACTGGTCGCTGGTGGCCTGGATGCCCTTG
>DASTOO010000300.1:0-2872 GCA_035762505.1 Candidatus Krumholzibacteriia bacterium | reverse complement strand
GGCCGGCACGTGCGGACATCTATCCGGCGCACACGGGTCTGCTCATGGACGTGGTCGACGAGTCGGGCCTCGTCGACTACAGGGAACTCAGGGATAACCCCGGTCAGCTTGACCCGAGTGCCAGGACGCTGATCTCGCTCGTCAAAGAAATCGCCGCGCAGGACCCGGCCGCATACGAGGTGTGGACCGAGAATGAAAGACTCGCTTTCTGGCTCAACACCTACAATGTTCTGACCCTGAAGCTCATCGTGGATCACTATCCCATCCAGCCCGCGACGGGGCGGCAGAAGTACCCGGCCAACAGCATCCAGCAGATCCCCAACGCCTGGACCGGCGTTCGTTTCAAGGTGATGGGAACGGAGCGGACGCTGGACGAGATCGAGCACAAGATCATCCGCGCACAGTTCAAGGAGCCGCGCGTGCATTTCGCCCTCGTGTGCGCCGCCATGTCGTGTCCGCCGCTCCGTCGCGAGCCTTACGCCGGCGAGAAGCTGGACGCCCAGCTCGAGGACCAGGCGCGACGCTTCTTCGCGGACCTGCGGAACCTCCATGTCGACCGCGAGAAGAACGAGGTGTGGGTGTCGCGCCTCATCCAATGGTTCGCGGACGACTTCGCCCCGGACGCCGCGCAGCAGGACCCCCGCGACGTCGCCGAGCGCAAGGCGGTGCTCGCCGCCGTGACCCCGTACGTGGACACGGAGACGAAGGCGTACCTCGAGACGGCGACCTACACGCTGCATTTCTTCGAGTACGACTGGACCCTGAACGAGCAGGCGAAATGAAACGCATCCACTGCATCCAGCACGTTCCTTTCGAGCCGCCCGCGCGCATCGCCGATTGGGCCGGCGCGCACGGAATGGACCTGTCGGTGACGCGGGTGTACGCGGGGGAGCTGTTTCCCGCCGCCGACGAGGTGGAAGCGCTGGTGGTCATGGGCGGGCCGATGAGCGTCCACGACGAACGCGCGCTTCCGTGGCTCACGGATGAAAAGCGCCTGATCGAGCGCGTGCTGCGCGCGGAGAAGCCCTTGTTCGGCGTCTGTCTGGGCGCGCAGCTCGTCGCCGGCGTGCTCGGCGCGCGCGTGCACCGCAACCGGTTCCAGGAGATCGGCTGGTTTCGCGTGGAGGCGACCGCGGAGGGCCGCGCGCACGCCCGCTTTCCGTTCCCCGCCGGGCTCGTTCCGTTCCACTGGCACGGCGAGACCTTCGACCTCCCGGCGGGAAGCACCCACCTCGCGCGCAGCGCCGCCTGCGAGCAGCAGGCCTTCGCGTGGGGCGACCGCGTCCTGGGTCTGCAGTTTCACCTGGAGGTCACGCCCGAAGGCGTCCAGGACTTGATTGTTCACTGTCACGACGACATGGGCAGCGGGCCCTACGTGCAATCGCCCGAGGAGATGCTGGCGCCGCTGGCCCGTTTCGACGGCGCGCACACGTGTCTCCACGAACTGCTGGATCGCTGGAAGGAAGAACGCCGTGATGAAACGCCGTAACGTCGCAGAGGCGCTCGCATTCGTGGTGCTCGCGGCCTGCGCGTGCGACGACGAGCCGATCCAGCCCGGGCCGGTGCTTCCGCCGCCCGATGCGAACTACACCTACGACGTGGTGGAGGCGTTTCCGGACCTCACCTTCGCGCGGCCCGTCGACATCCGCAACGCCGGCGACGGCAGCGGCCGTCTGTTCATCGTCGAGCAGGGGGGCGTGATCCACGTTCTGGCCAGCGTCGACAGCAACGCGACCGCGTCCGAATTCCTCGACATCACCTCGTCCGTCGCGGCGCCGACCAACAGCGAGCTGGGTCTGCTCGGCCTCGCCTTCCATCCCGACTACGCGTCGAACGGGTACTTCTTCGTCTATTACACCACGGGCTCCGTGGGCGGGCCCGGCGGCGACCGGCGTTCGCGGCTCTCCCGCTTCAGCGTCAGCGGCGATCCGGACGTTGCCGATCCCGCGAGCGAGAAGATCCTGCTCGAGTTCCCGCAGCGGCAGGACAACCACAACGGGGGCGCGTTGTGCTTCGACGGCGACGGCCACCTGTGTGTCGCCGTCGGCGACGAGGGCGGCGGCGGCGACATGTACGACAATGCGCAGAATCGCGCGACGCTGTACGGAAGCATCCTGCGCCTCGACGTGGACCAGAACGTCGACACGCCGCCGTATCACGGGATTCCCGCGGACAATCCCTTCGCCGGGAATTCCAGCGGGTACCGCGAGGAGATCTTCGCGTACGGGCTGCGCAATCCGTGGCGTGTCTGGTACGACGCCGTGGGGGACAAGCTGTGGGCGGGCGACGTCGGGCAGGGCGTCTGGGAGGAGATCGACGTCATCACGAGCGGCGCCAACTACGGCTGGGATTGCCGGGAAGGCGCCCATTCATACACCGGGCCGCCGGGGGGTCCCTCGGTCGCGTGCGCCACGGCGACGGGTTTCGTCGACCCCATCTTCGAGTACTCCCATTCCGTCGGCCAGTCGATCACGGGCGGCTGCGTGTACCGCGGCCCGACGCTGACCTCGCTCGCGGGCCGTTATATCTACGCGGACTACATCACGGGCATCATCTGGGCGCTGAAGAACACGCTGCCGGTCGAGACCGAAGTGCTGAAGGACACCACCCATCGCATATCGACGTTCGGGGTCGACGAAGACGGGGAACTGTTCCTCGCGGCCCACCTGGCGGGCGGAGCGCCGACGCAGATCTACCGGATGACGCAGACGGAGGTGGAGCCTTGATTGCGCGCCGAATCGTCCTGACGCTGCTGCTCGTGGCGCTCGCACCGGGCGCGGCGCCCGCGCAGGAGCGCCCGCAATACAACATCGTGGAGGCGTTCCCGGCGCTCCAGTTTCGCCGCCCGGTGGACCTGCAGGCGCCGCGCGAC
>DASTOO010000299.1:0-9033 GCA_035762505.1 Candidatus Krumholzibacteriia bacterium | reverse complement strand
GCCGCCGGCATCGCGGGGGGCCTGTACACCCTCCGCGGACGCGGCACCGGCGACCCGCTCGTCGCGACGAGCCGGAACTTCATGCGCGCGGTCCCCTTTGCGCTCGCCGTCAGCATCCTGCTGTTCTCGCGCCGCGAGGTGTCGGCGCCGGGCGTCCTCCTCGCCGTCTCGTCCGGCGCCGCAGCCTCCGGGATCGGCTACGTGGTCTGGTACGCGGCGCTGCGCGGATTGAGCGCCACGCGGGCGGCGACGGTGCAACTCTCCGTACCCGTGATCGCCGCGCTGGGCGGGGTTCTCTTTCTGTCGGAATCGGTTTCCCCGCGGCTCGCGGGTTCGGCGGTGCTGATCCTCGGCGGCGTCGGGCTCGCGCTAGCGGGCCGGGTCCGCGGCCTGCGCTGACGCGGCGGCTTCGCCCAGCCGTTTCAATAGCTCCGGCATCCATTCCAGGTGCGCGGGCTTCATCACGCACGCGCGCAGGCACACGATGTCGTCCGCGTCCCATGAGTCCACCGGTGCGGCGGGGGCCGCCATCGCGCGCGGCAGCGTGATGAGCGCCAGATGCAGGTCGCTGCGCGCCGCGGCGGCGAACACCGCGTGGGCGCGCGCGGACGCCTCGCCCGCGGTTCGCGCGCGCACCGCGAACACGACGATGTCCAGCTCGGGCTCGAGCACCGGCGCGAAGCGCGCGTCCCGGCGCAGCGCAGCGCAGAGCGCGAGCGCTCCCTCACGGCCCGCCTCGAGTCCGCGCGCGAACTCGCCGCCCCGTTCCGGGGGCAGCATGCGCATCGTGGTCCAGAGTGCGACCGCCGACGCGCCCGGGCGCGAACATTCCAGCGATATCTCCCCCAGGTGCAGCTCGTCCGACGTGAAGTACGTGTAGGGCGAGTCGTGGCGGTAGAAGCGCCCCACCGCGGGATCGCGGTACAGCACGCACCCGCAGCCGTAGGGTTGCAGCCCGTGCTTGTGCGGATCGACGACGATGGAGTCCGCGCCGCCGATCGCGTCGAACGCCGCGCGCGCGGCGGCGCCGAGGTTCTCCGCCAGCGTGAAGTAGCCGCCGTAGGCGGCGTCGACGTGGACCCGCGCGCCGCAGGCGCGCGCCCGCACCAGAATCTCCTCAAGTGGATCCACGCTGCCCATCGCGGTGGTGCCCAGTGTTGCAACGACGGTTCCAACGTCGCCCCGCGCAAGCACGTCATCCAGCGCACGCATGTCCATCCTCCCGCGCGCGTCGGAGTCAACCGCCACGAACGGAACCCCCAGCACCGACGACAGACGCGAATGCGTGTAGTGCGCCTGCGCCGAGGCCGCGACCGCCTTTCCCGGCGCGAGCTCGCGCGCGATCCACAGCGCCTCGAAGTTCGCCATCGTGCCCCCGCCGCACAGGTGGCCGAGGTGCTCGTCCCAGCCGAACATGCGCGCGAGCTGCGCCACGGCTTCCTTCTCCAGCGCCGAGCTCGCGCGACCGCCGTCGAGCGCGTGGTTGTTGGGGTTGAGGAACATCGCCAGCGCATACGCGAGCCGCGCCACCGGGTGCGGCGGCTTCAGCATCTGGCCGATGTAGAGCGGATGGTGATAGGGATAGTTGTCGTGGAGCCGCAGCGCGGCCTCGCGCAATGCCGCGCGCACCCGCTCCGGGTCCACGCGCTCCGCCGCCGGCGGCAAACGATCGAAGCCGGACGCCAGCACGGCGACGGCTTCTTCGAGGAGACGGGCTTCGCGCGAATCGATGGACATGCGACACCGGGTTCAGCGACTTATGATAGCACGCCCGAACGCGAGCCCAAGCCCCCGACTATTTCGCCTCGAAGGCGCTCTCGGTCTTCACGTACGCCGTGTGGACCCTCGCGACCGCGGCCAGAACCGCTCCGCGAGGCGCGGCGACAACTTCGACGCCGCGAGCGGCGCGACGCGCTCCTTCATCGCCGCCGCCGCCGCGCGAATCTGCGCGAGGTCGTAGTCCGGGGCGTAATAGTGGTAGAGCGGGTAGAGCGCCTGGTGGAAGTCTTCCAGGGCCGGCACCACCGGACGGATCGTTCGCACCAGCTTCTCGAACGCCGCGTGGAACGCCTCCGTCTGTTTCAGCATCGCTTCCTCGTCGTCCCCTTCCGCCGCCGCGTGCAGCGCCGCGAGCGCCGACTTCAGCTGGCCCTTCCCCTCGTCCCAGGCCGCCTGCTTGTCGCGCAGGATCCCGGGCAGCTTCGCCTCGTCCAGCTTCGCCGTGAGCTCGTCCGTCCGCGGCAGGAGTTCCCGGATCAACGCAAAGTTCTTTTCCGGATACGCGTCGTGCCAGAGCTGGTAGACCACGTCGTGCAGATCGTCCAGCGCCGGCACCTCGGCCGCCAGTTCCTCCGGCGGCAGCGCCGCCTCTTCCTGCGACGCCTGCGCGCGCGCGTCCGACGCGAGCGAGAAAGCCACCAACCCCGACACCATCACCGCGAGTGCGAACAACCGCTTCGGCATCATGACTCGGATTCCTTTCGTTAATAACGGACCATGTGGTCCCTTTTTAGCGCGTACGCCGCGGCTTGACCCGCGCCGGCATAAGGTCTACCCTTTTACCGGCGTCCGGCCGCGCGCGGGAGGTACCCCCCATGAAGTCCATTGTCGCCGCGCTGATATTCCTCGTGGCCGTGTCCCCCGACCCCTCCGCCGAGGTTCTCTACCCCGCCGCCATCGTCCTGGAACCCGGGTATGCATCCGGCCCGCCGGCGGGCTTCCCCTGGATGGGGATGTACCCGGACTACGGAGACCCGCTCGTCGTCGTCGCGCGCGTGGCGAGCGTCGGCGAGCCGTTCGCCGACCTGCTGCCCACGGGCGTCTATGAGCTCACCTGCGTCTACGAAGGATCCACCTGCAGCGCGTTCGGAATATGGGACAACATCCCGTGTTCCGGAGGGGTCTTCGGAACATTTCACAACGGCACCGTGGCCTTCTATCTCGACACGGCACCGGACGCGGACTTCGCCTTCCCGTCAACGTTCCGCGACGGCGAACAGGTCTTGATCGCACAGTTGTTTCATGTGCACGTCAATGACGACGATCCCTGGATCGCGTGCCCGCAAGTGCCTGATGTACCCGATGTCACCGCGCTCTTCTCGTTCGCGGGCGGGACGTGGTTTTCACGCGTGAGCAGCGACGGTGTCGGCATGCAGGGGATGAGCGAGGGTGAACTGGACGGCGACGTTCCGGCCCCGCTGCCGGCTCTCGGCTACATCTTCCGGGTGGACGGCACGTTCGACGTCTATGGACCCGTGGCGGTCGAAACGACGACGTGGGGCCGGGTGAAGGCGCTGTATCGCTGAGGGGGGACGCGCCCGCGTCCTAGTTCTGGGAGAGTTTCTTCAGGACGCCCTTCGCCACGCACTTGAGCGTGTCGAACACCCCGTCCCCCTTCACGGCCACGGCCGGAAAGCTGGGGAACTTCTCGGGGTTCAGCTCCTGCTCCAGCTCCTCGAGCTCGATGACGTTCTCCATGTCGCGCTTGTTGTACTGCAGCACGAACGGCACGTCGTCGAGTTTCAGTTTGTACTCCTCGAGATTCTCGTGCAGGTTGTAGAGGCTTTCGATGTTCGCGTCGTAGCGCGCCTGCTGTGAGTCGGCCACGAACACGATCCCGTCCACGCCGCGCAGGATGAGCTTGCGCGACGCGTCGTAGTAGACCTGGCCCGGCACCGTGTACAGGTGGAAGCGGGTCTTGAACCCCTTCACCTGCCCCAGCTCGAGCGGCAGGAAGTCAAAAAAAAGAGTGCGGTCCATCTCCGTCGCCAGGGTGATGAGCTTGCCCTTGGTCGAGGGATCGACCTTGTTGTAGACGTACTGGATGTTGGTCGTCTTCCCGCACAGACCCGGACCGTAGTAGACGATCTTGCAGTTGATCTCGCGGGACGAATAGTTGATGAGCGACATGCCGCCTCTTCCTCGCGTCGTTTCCCGTCAGTCCTTGAACAGCGAATCGATCTCTTTGTTGAGTTCGTCCGCGAAGCCGGCGTCGAACTGCTTCAGGTCCTCGTTTTCGTACTCGAGCTTGTTGAACAGGCGGCTCAACACGGTGTCGAGGCTGTCGACGGCCTTCTTCACGCGCAGACGCACGAGTCCGAGCGTGGTGCGCTTGTTGAAGAGCACGACCAGGATGATGTGCTCCGCGACGCGCGCGAGGTACATGCTCTCGTCGACGCCCTGGTGGTAGAGCGTCGAGAAGTCCTTCTCGCCGATCAGCTTGGCCAGCTGCGCGTTGGCCTCGAAGTCCGCGGCGCACAGCGACGCGAAGCTCATGAGGTCGAACTCGGGCTCCATCCCGACACTCGCGATGAGCTGGCCGGTCTTGTCGATCAGGAGGACGCTCGTCGAGTTCGAGTTCTCGATGAGCTCCTTGATGACCGAGTTTATCGCCCAGTAGTCCTCTTCGTAGATCGTCCAGTCGGCACGTACCATGGTCGCTCCGGTGGTGATGGCGCCGCCGGCTCCCGTTCGTCCGGACCGTCCGGTCGTCAGGGGCTAGAGGGTTTCGCGGCGGTCGATGGCGCGGGCAAGCGTCGTATCGTCAACGAATTCAAGGGTCCCGCCCATCGGGAGACCCCTAGCAAGTCTCGTGACAGTACAACCATAGGGGGCGACGATGCGGGCGATGTAGAGGGCCGTGGCGTCGCCCTCCACCGTAGGGTTCGTAGCGACAATGAGTTCCCGGACCCGGCCGTCCCGCACCCGGGCCTCGAGGGAGCGCAGGGAGAGGTCGTCGGGACCCACCCCGTCGACCGGTGACAAGACTCCATGCAGGACGTGGTAGAGCCCCCGGTAATGGCGGGTCCGCTCCATCACGATCATGTCCTGGGGCTGTTCGATCACGCAGATGAGATCCCGGGCCCGGGCCGGGTCCTTGCAAATTGCACAATCCTCGTCCTCGGTGATGGAGCCGCAGGTCCGGCAGAAGCGAACGCGGGACTTGAGCTCCGAGAGCAGGTTCGCGATGCGCTCCGCGTCCGGGTTGTCCGGTCGCAAGAGATGCAGCGCGAGGCGCAGGGCGGACTTGCTCCCGATCCCGGGCAGCCGCGCCAGCGATTTCACGAGGGCGTTGAGGGTCTCCGAACCGAGGTCCATCGGGCGGACCTACATCAGGCCCGGAATGTTCATGCCGCCGGTGATGGCGGCCATCCGATCCCTGGCGAGGTCGGCGGCTTTCTGGTGGGCTTCGTTGATCGCGGCGAGGATGAGGTCCTCGAGCATCTCGCGGTCACCGTCCTTGAACACGTCGTCGCGGATGGACAGCTTCAGCAGCACCTGCTTGCCGTTCATGCGCGCGGTCACGGCACCCCCGCCGCTCGCCGCCTCCACCTCTTCGCGCGCCAGATCTTCCTCCAGCTTCGCCATCTTCGCCTGGATCTGCTGGGCCTGCTTGACCATCTTCATGAAGTCGGCCATCGATCGTTCCTCTCTCTCGTTCAGTGGCTCGCGCGTCAGGTGTTGTAACGCACGATCTCGCCGTCGAAATCCTTGATCAGGCGCTGGACCACCGGCTTCTTCTCCTCGGGCACGTCGCGGATGCGTTCCTCGGGGACCTGCTTGCCGGCGAGCGCCTCCTCGAACTTCATCGTCTTCTCCTCGCCTTCGAGGAAGCACACCACCTCCGCGTCCACGCCGAAGTAGCGCCGGAACATCCCCTGCACGAACTCCAGCCCGTCGGGCCGCATGACCTGCTCGCGCTGCAGCGTGAACCCCTTCATGAAGCGGATCAGGAGGCGTTTGCCGTCGAAGGAGTACGGCTTGCCCGAGATCAGGCACACGCCGAGCGACACCTTCTTCTGCCGGACGAACGTGACGAACCCCTCCCAGAGCTGCTGGACCTTGGCCAGATCGAGATCGCCTTCCGGCGGTGACGCCGGGGCGGTGGGCTCGGCATCGGCCGCCGCGGTTTCGTCCGCGGGAGCGCGCATGGCGCGCCGTGGATTCGTCTCCAGCGCGCCCGCCGCGCCGCGCAGGGGCAGCGCGCTCGCGGACCCGCCCGCGGGTCGCGCCGATCCCGCAGTATCGCGCCCGCGGCGCGGGGCGTCGCTTCCCTCGTCGCCGCCGGGGCCGTCGAGGCGCGCGATGAGGGTGCGGATATCCGTCTGGCGGTCGAGGAGCGTCAGGTCGACCAGCACGCTCTCGAGGAAGATGCGCGGGTCCGACATCGTCCTGAGCCGGCCGGAAGCGTTGCACAGCCTCTCCACCACGGTGACGAGGTCCGGCAGCTCGTAGCGCGAGAGGCTCGCACGCAGGTGGTCGATCTCGCTCTGCGAGCGAAAAAGCAGCGCCGAAAGATCGCCCGGCACCGCGAGGAGCATGAGGTCGCGGTAGCCTTCCAGCAGCGCCGCGACCAGGTCCTGCAGGTCGACCCCCTCGTTGACGGCGGCGTCGAGCATCTGCAGCGGTCCCGAGGGATCGCCGCCCGCGATCGCGTCGACGAACGACAGCACCTTCTCCTGGTCGATCAGCCCGAGGATGCCGCGCACCGCCTCCGCGGTGACGTTCCCTCCCGACGCGGTGACGCACTGGTCGAGCAGGCTCGTCCCGTCGCGCATGCTGCCGTCGGCCTTGCGCGCGAGCAGGCGCAGGCCGTCGTCGTCGTACTGCACGTTCTCCGCCCGGCAGATGTGCGCGAGCCTCCCCGCGATCTCCGCGTTCTCCAGGCGCTTGAAGTGATGGCGCTGGCAGCGAGACTTGATCGTGTCGGGGATCTTCTGCGGGGACGTCGTCGCGAAGATGAAGTAGACGTGCGGCGGCGGCTCTTCCAGCGTCTTCAAGAGCGCGTTGAAGGCGTGCGTCGAGAGCATGTGCACTTCATCGATGATGTAGACCTTGTTGCGGCTCTGGCTCGGGGTGTAGCCGATGCTCTCCTGCAGCTCGCGCACTTCGCCCACACCCGTGTGCGACGCGCCGTCGATCTCCATCACGTCGAGGTTGTTGCCGGCGATGACGGACATGCACGACGCGCACGCGTTGCACGGATTGCCGTCCTTGAGATTCTCGCAGTTGATCACGCGCGCGAGGATGCGCGCGGTACTGGTCTTGCCGCAGCCGCGGGGACCGGAGAAGAGATACGCGTGCGAGAGGCGCCCCGTTTCCACCGCCTTCTTCAGCGTGCGCGTGATGTGCTCCTGCCCCACGACGTCGTCGAAGGACAGCGGGCGCCATTTGCGGGCAAGGACTTCGTAGCTCATCGTTTCGTCCTGGCTTCGTCGTCACCGTACCCGGAAAGCGCCGCGGCGGGAGTGGCGGCCAGGCTTGACCACGTCACATGGTCCCGGCCACTTACCGCTGCTACCTTCCGGTCCTGACGGAGTTCATGGAGAACCATTGCGTGGGACCCGGCCGCCGCTCCCGCCCGCGGGGCACCGGCGGCTGCGTGTCCGGCACGCCGATCCGTCCCGGCGACAGGGGAAAAATGGTGGAGATGAGCGGGCTCGAACCGCCGACCTCCTCGTTGCGAACGAGGCGCTCTCCCAGCTGAGCTACATCCCCACCCGATTCCGTCGCCGCGGACGGGCGTACCATGTCGAGATCATCAAAATGGCGGAGAGAGAGGGATTCGAACCCTCGGAACGCTTGCGCGCTCAACGGTTTTCGAGACCGCCCCATTCAACCACTCTGGCATCTCTCCGGGCCGATACTACCCCACGCCCGTTGAAAACGCAAGCGGTCGCCGCGGCCGCGGGCCCGTCAGATGCCGACCGGGACGGGCTTCTTGTGGTCGTCGATCGCCACCATGGTGAACTCGCCCGTGACGGCCTTGACGCGGTCGGAAACGAGCATGTGTTCGACCCACACGTCGACCCGCACGCGAACGCTGGTCCGGCCGAGATGCTCGACGGTGCCGATCAGCTCGACGATGGTCCCCGAGGGAATCGGGTGCTTGAAGTCGGTGCGATCCAGGGAGACGGTCACGAAGCGGCAGCGCCCGAACCGCGTCGCCGTGATGAACGCCACCTCGTCCATCCAGCCGAGCAGCGTTCCGCCGTAGAGCGTATCATAGTGGTTGGTGGTGCTGGGTACGACGACCTTCGCGATCCGCGTCTGCGATTCGTCGATCCGGCGCCGGATGCGCTCGTCACGCCCGTTGTTCTCCGCCCGCGTCGCCGTCATCGGGGGGCTCCTTTCCGATTCTCCTGAGAATTACGAGCTTCTGCTCGGCGGTCATCCATCCCCACTCGGAAATCTCGTCGAGGGTGCGGCCACAACCGTCGCACAGTCCCGTTGCGGGATCGATCGTGCACAGGTTCGTGCAGGGTGATGGCGGGTGCGGGGTGGCGGCCATGACATTTCAATCTACGTCGGTCCGCAGCGCTGCGCAAACCCCCGCGACACGTCGGCCGCGAGCGCGAAGGACCGCTCGCACGTCTCCTCGCTCGACCCGGCCAGGCCGCAGGAGGCGGTAACCAGCGCCGAGGAAAGGACGCGCGCGCCGTCCATCCCTTCTCCCCGGCCGGCAAGGCGGCGCGTGACGTCCCACCAGCGGTCCACGATCGCGGCCGCACTCACCGCGGATAGATCGTCCCGGGTCGGGATCCATCCCCACGCCACCTGCCCGCCCGACGCGATGAAGCGGCGCGCGAACTCGTCGTCCGCCATCGCCTCGGCGCCGTGGTGCGCGTCGAACGAGTACAGATCGGGGGCAATGGAGTCGAGGATCGAGAACGGGATTTCGTCGCAGCAGTGCAGGCCCACGAGCACGCCGGGTTTGCGAATACGGAGTACCACCGACCGTAGCAGGTCCGCGATCGCTTCCGCGCGCCCGGGAACGCGCCGTATCGCCATGCCGAGGTAGGCCTCGTCCAGCACCAGGACCACCGTCGGGGCGAGGCGTTGCAGCGTCTCCGCCTGCCAGCGGGCGAGACGGACGACGTGGTCCGCGACCATGGGTCGCAGCTCGTCGCGCTCGATCAACGGCCGTCCGTCGACCAGCAGCGCGCACGACAGCGTCACGGGTCCCATGGCCTGTCCCTTGATCCCACGGGCGCGCGGAAACGCGCCCGCCCGGAACGCCTCGACGAACGCGCC
>DASTOO010000298.1:0-2210 GCA_035762505.1 Candidatus Krumholzibacteriia bacterium | reverse complement strand
TGCTCTCGCCTCACCGGCAGTGGCCGGCGTCGTTCATGACGAATCGGTGGACGGAGACCTCGCCACGAATCCGGCCGCGCCCACGCCGCTCGCATTCACGCCCGGCGGAAGCAGCGTCATCGGAACCGTGTCGAACGTGGGGACCGTCGACCGTGACTACATCACGTTCACGATCGGGCCCCTGGAGATCCTCACCGCGCTGAATCTCGTTGCGATCTCACCGGACAATCTTGCGTTCGCCGCGCTCAACGCCGGAACGACGAGTTTCGTTCCCGACGGCTCGACGATCGGCAATTTTCTGGCGGGAATTCACATCGCGGCGGCGCAGGTGGGAACCGATCTGATGCCGCTGTTCGTCAGCAGCTCGGTGACGACGAACTCGCTGC
This sequence comes from Candidatus Krumholzibacteriia bacterium, assembly GCA_035762505.1. Taxonomy (GTDB): domain Bacteria; phylum Krumholzibacteriota; class Krumholzibacteriia; order WVZY01; family JAKEHA01; genus JAKEHA01. The sequence goes on along the minus strand of DASTOO010000298.1, from coordinate 1,824 downwards.
CCGCGCCGTTTCTCGGACCGGGAGACTACTGCTTCGTGATCCAGCAGACGAGTCCGATCACGCAGTCCTACTCCCTGGAGTTCTTCGTCGAGTCCGCCGTGCGGACCGAGAGTTCCACGTGGGGCCGGGTCAAGGCCCTGTACCGCTAGCACGGGACCGTCGTCGCGGCGTCCGCGCAAGCGCACGCCGCGGCGACGTATGTCAGTTGGTCCCCCCCGCGGTCAGCGCGAGACTTCGTCCACCACCGCGACGAGCAGCTTCCAGTAGGTCGATACCGACGGAACGTTGACGCGCTCCGCCGGTGAATGCGGCGCCTCGATCCACGGCCCGATGGAAACCATGTCGATGCCGGGGAGCTTCTCGCCGATCACGCCGCACTCCAGTCCGGCGTGCACCGCCTTGAGCTCGGGCGATGTTCCCAGCACGCGCTCGTGGACGCTACGCGTGACCCGGAGCATCTCCGATCCGAGATCGGGATTCCACCCCGGGTAGGGCTCGTTTTCCGACACCGACCCGCCGGCCAGCTCGGCGACCGCGTAGAGACGGGCGCGCAGGGCATCCAGCGCGGACCGGATCGGACTGCGAACGCTCACGAGCGCCTCCACGGCGGCACCCCTGGACACCACCGCGGCGAGATTGCTCGACGTCTCCACCAGTCCGGGGACGGCGACACTCATCTCCTCCACTCCGTGCGGAATGAGGAGCAGCGTGTTCAGCACCCGGCGCGTGGACGCGGCGTCCATGGCAGGGGCGGTGTCCTTGATCGGCTTGACCGCTGTCGCCATCTCCGGGTCGGCGGCGGCCAGCTCGGCGGCGATGCTTTGCCCCTCGGTCTCGGCCGCGCGCGCGAACGCCGCGACATCGGCTTCCTTCAGCGCGCACATGGCCCTGGCCTCGCGCGGAATCGCGTTGTGCGCGTTACCGCCCTGGATCCGGGCGAGCGCGAACGGCGCGGCCGCGCTCGCGGCGCGAAGCACGCGGGCCAGAGCGCACACCGCGTTGCCGCGGTGCAGGTGGATCTCCATGCCGGAGTGTCCGCCCCGCAGCCCCGTGATCGCGACCTCGACGAACTGCGTCCCGGCCGGCGCGGCCGCGGCCTTCACCGGAATCGAGACCGTGGAATTCCCGCCTCCCGAGCAACCGATGTAGATTGCCCCCAGCTCCTCCGTGTCGAGATTGATGAGCCGGCGTCCGCGCACCAGTGCGGGGTCGAGTCCGGCCGCCCCGGTAAGCCCCGTCTCCTCGTCGACCGTCACCAGGATCTCGAGCGGGCCGTGCGGCACGTCCGGGTCGTCGGCCACGGCGAGGGAGCTGGCCAGTCCGAGCCCGTTGTCGGCGCCCAGCGTCGTGCCGCGCGCGGTGAGCCAGTCCCCGTCGCGCTCGAGCTGGATGGCGTCCTTCATGAAATCGAACGACACGTCGGCGTTCTTCTCGCACACCATGTCCATGTGCGCCTGCAACACGAGGAGCGGCGCCTTTTCGCGCCCCTTCGTGGCCGGAACCACGACCACGGTGTTGCCGGTCGTGTCCACGCGGGTCTCGAACCCGCGCTCGCGGGCCCACGCCAGGATGTGCTCGCGGATGCGCTCCTCGTGGCGCGAGGGGCGCGGCACCTGGCGGATACGGTCGAAGTGTTTCCAGACGTGGCGGGGCTCGAGCGTTTCGATGCTTGTCATGCGACAACTCCTTGGGTAGGTGACGGCACGCCCGCGCGGCCGGAACCGCGGGGCGCGCCGCCGATGCAAACGCGGCCGTCGATCAGAACGGATCCGGTACTTCCACCGTCTCCTCGATGACGACCTGGATGGCGAGCCATGCCCGCCA